>NZ_JBWJVP010000216.1:0-25047 GCF_056339915.1 Blautia sp. ZXY-1-B12
TAGAGGCAGATCTTGTAACAGGTGTACCGGAGTCCGGACTCCCCTGCTGCAAAGGGATATTCCGAAGCATCAGGAATCCCGTTTGCATTTGCGTTCTATAAAAACAGCTATATTGGAAGAACATTTATCAAACCGACTCAGGAAGAACGTGAGTCCAGTGTTCATCTGAAACTGAGTGTGCTGGAATCTGTTGTAAAAGATAAGAGGATTGTTCTGGTGGATGATTCTATTGTTCGTGGAACAACCATTGCAAACCTGATCCACATGTTAAAAGAGGCGGGAGCAAAGGAAGTGCACGTACGTATCAGTTCACCGCCATTTTTACATCCATGCTATTTCGGAACGGATGTGCCGTCAAATGATCAGCTCATTGCAGCCAGCCACAGCACAGAGGAAATCTGTAAAATGATCGGAGCAGATTCTCTTGGCTACATGCAGACAGATTATCTGGAAGGAATGGCGGGCGGCCTGCCCTTATGTAAGGCATGCTTCGATGGAAATTATCCGATGGAGATTCCGGATTATACAAATGCGGAGTTTGCAGATATTGTGAAGTGTTAAGTCGCAAAAATTCATAAAAAATGCAGAAACCTGTCGATGATATATGGAATCAATCTCACATAATGGTAAAACCAATATAGAATGGAATCATACATAGTGTATAAAATAATGCTGTGAAAACATATATAAACGAACAAAATGCACAATAGAACCCCTGCGCTTTATGAAAATTGGATAAATTTAAAAACTTGACAAATTCTGAAATGTGGAACATAATATGGGCGTCTGATAGAAAAAAACAAAGAATGTTTTCAGAAAGGGTGATCACGATGTCACAGAGTAAAATCAAGTTAAATGCAACTGAAGAGGTGCAGGAATTTGTGAATGCTGCAAGCAGATGTGATTTTGATATTGATGTTTATTACAACAGATTTTTAATTGATGCCAAATCAATCCTTGGTGTACTTAGTCTGGATCTGACCAGAGAACTGACAGTAGACTGCCACGGGGAGAGCCGGGAATTTGATCGTACATTGAAGAAATTTGCAGTTGCATAAATTTTGCATTTTTATAACCGAATAATTATTGCAGAGAAGACGGGTCTGGAAGATGAACTTCTACAGATTCGTTTTTTCTGTATTATGACTGTGTTCAGAGTAATTCCATAAAATATAACTGCTTCATAGTTTATCAGAAGGAACTTATTTGATTTGTTTTTGCTTAAAAACGGGAAATTCATTATTGACAAACGAAAAAAAATGTTTTATAGTATAGCATATTTTTAAAGAAAGCCAATTGAACATATTATTATAGAAGATATGATGATCTGACAAAGGCGTCAGATGCAGAATATCAGATGGGTCAAGTGCCCTCTGATAGCTGCATCTGACGCTTTTTTATTAACAAAGGATGATGGAGGAGGAAATCAAAATGGCAGTGAAATACGTATTTGTTACAGGAGGAGTTGTTTCCGGTCTTGGAAAGGGAATCACAGCTGCATCTCTGGGGCGTCTTCTGAAAGCGAGAGGATACCAGGTAACCATGCAGAAGTTTGATCCTTATATCAATATCGACCCCGGAACCATGAACCCGATTCAGCACGGAGAAGTTTTTGTAACAGACGATGGTACAGAGACAGACCTGGATCTGGGACATTATGAGAGATTCATTGATGAGAGTCTTGATAAAAATTCCAATGTGACAACCGGTAAGGTTTACTGGTCTGTTCTTCAGAAAGAACGTCACGGGGATTTCGGCGGGGGTACCGTACAGGTAATTCCTCATATTACAAATGAGATTAAGAGCCGTTTCTACCGCGCCAAATCACCGGAGGAAAACAAGATTGCCATTATCGAGGTGGGAGGAACAGTCGGTGATATTGAAAGCCAACCGTTCCTGGAAGCAATTCGTCAGTTCCAGCTCAATGTGGGACATGACAATGCAATCCTGATCCACGTAACATTAATTCCTTATTTAAAGGCATCTGAAGAACTGAAAACAAAACCTACACAGGCAAGCGTAAAGGAACTTCAGGGAATGGGAATCCAGCCGGATGTACTGGTGTGCAGAAGTGAACATGAGCTGACAGAGGACATCAAAGAAAAAATCGCTTTATTCTGCAACGTACCTGTATCACATGTACTTCAGAACCTGGATGTGGAATATTTATATGAAGCTCCTCTTGCAATGGAAAGAGAGAAGCTTGCAGATGTAGTTCTTTCAAGTCTCCGTCTTGAAAACAGAAAACCGGATTTAAGTGACTGGGAGGAAATGGTAGAAAGTCTGAGAAATCCGAATAAAACAGTAAAGATCGCAATTGTAGGAAAATATACACAGCTTCATGATGCATATCTCAGTGTAGTAGAGGCACTGAAACATGGCGGAATTTCCTGCAGAGCCAAGGTAGAGCTTGACTGGATCGATTCCGAAGAACTGACAGAGAAAAATCTGGATCAGCAGCTTCACAATGTAGATGGTATTCTGGTTCCGGGTGGTTTCGGAAACAGAGGTACAGAAGGAATGATCCTGGCAGCACAGTATGCAAGAGTACATAAGATTCCATATCTTGGAATCTGTCTGGGAATGCAGATGGCAATTGTAGAATTCGCCCGTCATGTACTTGGATACGAAGATGCAAACAGTATTGAACTGAATCCGGAGACAAAGCATCCGGTAATTGCATTAATGCCGGATCAGGAAGATATCGAAGATATCGGTGGAACCTTAAGACTTGGAAGCTATCCATGTATTCTTGCAGAAGGTTCCAGATCCTATGAACTCTTTGGCAAAAAAGAAATCCATGAGCGCCACAGACATCGTTATGAAGTAAACAATGCATTCCGTAAAGAACTTCAGGAGAAGGGAATGAATATCGTAGGAACTTCCCCTGATAATCATATCGTAGAGATGATCGAGATCGCAGGGCACCCGTTCTATGTAGGAACTCAGGCCCATCCGGAATTCAAATCCCGCCCGAATCATGCACATCCTTTATTCAGAGGATTCATCCAGGCGGCCGTCGATAAGAAAATAAGCGAAGAACAGCAGCAGAAATAGAAAGGATGAGGAGATTATGAAAGAAGTGAGAGAACAGCAGCAACAGCAAGGTCTGTACCGGTCTGAATTTGAGCATGACAACTGTGGTATCGGAGCAGTTGTCAATATCAAAGGCAAGAAAACCCACGATACTGTTGCAAATGCATTAAAGATCGTAGAACATCTGGAACACCGCGCAGGTAAGGATGCAGAAGGCAAAACTGGTGACGGTGTAGGTATCCTTCTCCAGATTTCCCATAAATTTTTCAAGAAAGCCTGTAAGAAAGAGGGATTTGAGATTGGCGATGAGAGAGAATATGGCATCGCACAGTTTTTCTTCCCGCAGCACGAGATCAAACGTGCACAGGCAAAGAAGATGTTTGAGATTATTCTTGAGAAAGAAGGTCTGAAACTTCTCGGATGGCGTCAGGTCCCGGTATTCCCGGAAGTGCTTGGACACAAGGCAAGAGAATGTATGCCATGTATTATGCAGGCATTTATCAAAAAGCCGGAAGATGTGGAAAAAGGTCTTCCATTTGACCGTATGCTTTACATTGCAAGACGTGAGTTTGAACAGAGTAATGATAATACTTATGTAGTATCCATGAGCAGCCGTACCATCGTTTACAAAGGTATGTTCCTGGTTGGACAGCTTCGTACTTTCTTCGAAGACCTTCAGAACCCGGATTATGAATCTGCAATCGCCATGGTACATTCCCGTTTCAGTACCAACACAAACCCAAGCTGGGAGAGAGCACATCCTAACCGCTTTATGGTACACAATGGTGAGATCAACACCATCCGCGGCAACGCAGATAAGATGCTTGCAAGAGAAGAAAATATGGAATCACCATATCTGGAGGGACAGCTTCACAAAGTGCTTCCTGTTGTAAATAGAAACGGTTCCGACTCTGCAATGCTTGACAATACACTGGAATTTCTGGTAATGAGCGGTATGGAACTTCCGCTTGCAGTGATGATCACAATCCCTGAACCATGGGCAAACAATGACACCATTTCCCAGGCAAAACGTGACTTTTATCAGTACTATGCAACTATGATGGAGCCATGGGACGGACCTGCATCTATCCTGTTCTCTGATGGTGATGTTATGGGTGCAGTCCTTGACAGAAATGGTCTCCGTCCATCCAGATATTATATTACTTCTGACGGCTATATGATCCTTTCCTCAGAAGTAGGTGTTCTGCCAATTCCGGAAGAGAAGATCGTATTAAAAGAGCGTCTCCATCCCGGAAAAATGCTTCTTGTAGATACTGTAAAGGGAAAAGTGATCGATGACAATGAACTGAAAGAGGGCTATGCAAAAATGCAGCCATACGGTGAATGGCTGGACAGTCATCTGGTACAGTTAAAAGACATCAAGATTCCTAACGAAAGACCGGAAGAATATACACCTGAGCAGAGAGCACGTCTTGCAGAAAGCATTCGGCTATACTTATGAGCAGTACCGTACTTCCATCAGAAACATGGCGTTAAACGGAGCAGAGAGCATCGGAGCTATGGGTGTGGATACCCCGCTTGCAGTATTTTCCAAACAGAACAGACCATTATTTGACTACTTTAAACAGCTCTTTGCACAGGTTACCAACCCTCCGATTGATGCAATCCGTGAGGAAATCGTTACCAGCACAAGTGTTTATGTAGGTAAAGACGGAAACCTGCTGGAGCAGAAACCGGAAAACTGTCAGGTATTAAAGATTAATAACCCGATCCTGACAAATACAGATATGATGAAAATCAAGAGCTTCAAACATGAGGGCTTCAAGACAGCAGTTGTTTCTACCTTATATTATAAGAGCACCAAGCTTGAGAGAGCTATTGATCGTCTTTTCGTAGAAGTAGATAAAGCATTCCGCGAGGGTGCAAACATCCTTGTTCTTTCAGACAGAGGAGTAGATGAAAACCATATGCCGATTCCGTCACTTCTGGCAGTATCCGCAGTTCATCAGCACCTGGTAAAGACGAAAAAGAGTACCTCCCTTGCAATTATCCTGGAATCCGGTGAGCCAAGAGAAGTACATCACTTTGCAACCTTACTTGGTTACGGTGCAAGTGCCATCAACCCGTACCTTGCCCTTGAGACCATTCATGAACTGATCGACAGTCATATGCTGGAGAAAGACTATTATGCAGCAGTAGATGACTACAATCATGCAGTCATCAGCGGTATTGTAAAGATTGCTTCCAAGATGGGTATTTCCACCATCCAGTCTTATCAGGGATATGCAGATCTTCGAGGCAATCGGTATTTCCTCAGATGTGATCGAGAAATACTTTACTGGTACAGTCAGTCGTGTAGGCGGAATCACACTGGAAGACATCGAAGAGAATGTAGAGAAGCTTCACTCAGAAGCATTTGACCCGTTAGGACTTCCTACAGACCTGACTCTGGACAGCGTAGGCGCACACAAGATGAGAAGCCAGGGAGAGGAACATCGTTACAATCCTCAGACTATTCATCTTCTGCAGCAGTCCACATGGACTGGAAGCTACGATCTGTTCAAACAGTACACAGATCTGGTGGATAAAGAAAACCACGGAAACTTAAGAGGACTTCTGGACTTTAAGTTTGCTGAGACTCCGGTTCCACTTGAAGAAGTGGAGAGCGTAGATGATATTGTAAAACGATTTAAGACAGGTGCCATGTCCTATGGTTCTATTTCACAGGAAGCACATGAGACACTGGCGATCGCCATGAACCACCTTCATGGAAAATCCAATACAGGTGAGGGCGGTGAAAGTGACGAAAGACTGGATTCCGCAGGAAGCAGCGATGACAGATGCTCCGCGATCAAACAGGTTGCCAGTGGACGTTTCGGTGTAACCAGCCGTTATCTTGTATCTGCAAGAGAAATCCAGATCAAGATGGCACAGGGTGCAAAACCTGGTGAAGGTGGACATCTTCCTGCAAAGAAAGTATATCCGTGGATTGCCAAAACCCGTCATTCCACACCTGGTGTCAGCCTGATTTCCCCGCCACCGCACCACGATATCTATTCTATCGAGGACCTGGCACAGTTAATCTATGACCTTAAGAATGCAAATAAATATGCAGATATTTCTGTCAAACTGGTATCTGAAGCAGGTGTCGGTACAGTTGCAGCAGGTGTTGCAAAAGCCGGTGCACAGACGATCCTGATCTCTGGTTATGACGGAGGTACAGGTGCAGCTCCGAGAAGTTCTATCCACAATGCAGGACTTCCATGGGAACTTGGACTTGCAGAAACACATCAGACACTGCTCAAGAATGGTCTGAGAAACCGTGTCCGCATTGAGACAGACGGTAAGCTTATGAGTGGTCGTGACGTTGCGATCGCAGCATTAATGGGTGCCGAGGAATTTGGTTTTGCAACAGCTCCGCTTGTAACCATGGGATGCGTTATGATGCGTGTATGTAACCTGGATACCTGCCCGGTTGGTGTGGCAACACAGAACCCTGAACTTCGTAAGAGATTCAAAGGTAAACCGGAATATGTAGAGAATTTCATGCGCTTTATCGCACAGGAATTAAGAGAGTATATGTCTAAACTGGGATTCCGTACAGTCAGCGAAATGGTTGGACGTACAGATCTTCTGGTTCAGACAGACAATGTACCAGAACCACATCAGGGTAAAGTAGATTTAAGTGCAATCCTGAACAATCCGTTCGCAGGCAAAGACCAGAAAGTTACTTTTGACCCGAAAGCCGTATATAACTTCGAACTGGAAAAGACCATGGATGAAAAGGTTCTGGTTAAGAAATGCGTAAATGCCATCAATAAAGGTCAGAAAACAGAGCTTTCTGTAAACCTGACAAACATTGACCGTACATTCGGAACCATCCTTGGTGCAGAGATCACAAGAAAGAACAAAGACGGACTTGCAGATGACACTATCACTGTACACTGCAACGGTGCCGGCGGACAGAGTTTCGGTGCATTTATTCCGAAAGGTCTGACACTGGAACTGACCGGCGACAGCAACGACTACTTCGGAAAAGGTCTTTCCGGTGGTAAACTGATTCTGAAAGTTCCGGAGAAAGCTGCATACAAAGCAGAAGAGAACATTATCGTAGGTAACGTTGCCCTCTACGGTGCAACCAGCGGTACCGCATTTATCAATGGTGTTGCAGGTGAGCGTTTCGCAGTCCGTAACTCCGGTGCATCTGCAGTTGTAGAAGGCGTAGGAGAACACGGCTGTGAATATATGACAGGTGGCCGCGTAGTCGTACTTGGTAAGACTGGCAAGAACTTTGCAGCAGGTATGAGCGGCGGTATCGCATATGTACTGGATGTGGATAATGTTCTTTACAAGAACCTGAACAAAGCCATGATTTCCATCGAAAAAGTGGAAAACAAATATGACAAAAAAGAACTTCGCGATCTGATTGAAGCTCATGTAGAAGCAACAGGCTCCAAACTTGGTGCGAAAGTTCTGGCTGACTTTGATTATTATCTGCCGCACTTTAAGAAACTCATTCCGAATGAGTACAAGAAGATGATCACTTTAAGTGCGAAACTGGAAGAAAAAGGACTCAACAGTCAGCAGGCACAGATGGAAGCGTTCTATGAAAGTATTGGCGCTAAACATTGATAATAATTGAATATATCGTGTGAACTTATCAATGTTGCCCCGTCATCTTTTAGAATAAATAAAAAGGTGGCGTGGGCCATACCAGTATTGCCGCGGTTGGTGCGGCGAAAAGGAGGAAATCATGGGAAAACCTACGGGATTTTTAGAGTATAAAAGAGAGACGGCAAAGGTTCTGCCGCCAAAGGTCCGCATTGCAAATTTCAAAGAATTCAGGACACCTTTAAATAAAGAAAAACAGAAACTTCAGGGCGCACGCTGCATGGCATGCGGTGTCCCGTTCTGCCAGTCAGGTATGATGATCGGCGGTATGGCATCCGGCTGCCCTCTGCACAACCTTGTACCTGAGACAAATGATCTGGTTTATACAGGCAACTGGAAACAGGCATTCTTAAGACTGAGCAAGACACATAGCTTCCCGGAATTTACTTCACGTGTCTGCCCTGCACTCTGTGAAGCAGCCTGCACCTGTAATTTAAACGGAGAACCGGTCTCCACAAAAGAAAATGAACGTGCGATCATCGAGACAGCCTACGAGAACGGATGGGTAACTCCGCAGATCCCGGAAGTGCGTACAGGTAAATCCATCGCAGTCATCGGAAGCGGTCCCTCCGGACTGGCAGCAGCTCAGCAGTTGAACAGACGAGGTCACAGTGTAACTGTATTTGAAAGAAAAGACCGTGTAGGCGGACTTCTCCGCTACGGTATCCCTAACATGAAGCTGGACAAAGCTGTTGTTGACAGAAGAATCCATCTTATGGAAGAAGAGGGAGTGAAATTCGTTACAAATGTAAACGTAGGAAAGGACATCAAAGCAGAAGAACTTCTGAAACAGTTCGACCGCGTCATCCTTGCCTGCGGAGCATCCAATCCACGAGACATTAAAGTTCCGGGACGGGATGCAAAAGGAATTTATTTCGCAGTAGATTTCCTGGGACAGGTAACAAAAGCGCTGTTGGACTCTGATTTTGCCAAAGTTCCATATGAACTTGCCAAAGGAAAAAATGTTCTGGTCATCGGTGGTGGTGATACAGGAAATGACTGTGTGGGAACTTCTATCCGTCTGGGTGCCAAATCTGTGATCCAGTTAGAGATGATGCCGAAGCCGCCAGTGGAAAGAACACCATCCAACCCATGGCCGCAGTGGCCCAGAGTCCTCAAAACAGACTATGGCCAGGAAGAAGCTATCGCAGTATTCGGACATGATCCACGAGTATACCAGACTACTGTTACAGAATTTATCAAAGATAAAAACGGAAATGTCTGCCAGGCAAAACTCACAAAATTAAAGAGCGAAAAAGATCCAAAGACCGGACGAATGATGATGGTACCGGTAGAAGGTACTGAAGAAGTCATCCCTGTAGATGTAGTTCTCATCGCAGCCGGATTCCTTGGCAGTGAGAAATATGTAACAGACGCATTTAAGGTAGCCATCAACGGAAGAACCAACGTAGATACAAAGCCAGATCAGTATCAGACCTCTGTAGACAAAGTCTTCACAGCAGGAGATATGCACAGAGGTCAGTCCCTGGTAGTATGGGCAATCCGCGAAGGCAGAGAAGCTGCGAAGGCGGTAGATGAATCGCTGATGGGATACTCCTATCTGTAAAAATAAGATAAAATATGACAAAGGTGCTATTGCCTGACGGAAAAGGACGTCAGGAAGTAGCACCTTTGTTTTTTGAAGTGATTTTCGGGTGTTTCGGGTATTACAATAATTGTAGTTTAGTTTGAATAAACAAAAATACTTAGTAAATCCAGCGTTTATACGGGTTTGCAGCATTTTTAAAAGTCTTTTGATAACAAATTGATAACGGTTGTATGAGAGCCATTATCCTTGTAATCCAGTGGCTTTAGGGTTAGAGAATGATTAATAGGTGGTTGTGCAACAAATAAATCCATATTTATCTGGTTTGAGTCGGTCTTGGAATATTCCGACCAGAGCGTTGCTAAGTTTCTGTGACGGAACTTTTGCCCATGTTTGCGTAGTATCAAATTCCGGGTAGTGGTAACGCCCCTCATCGTATTTGTCCTTGCTGATTTCTTCAGAAGATAGCTTGTCAGCCTGCTCTTTCCAGGCATACAGCATTTTCCAGAGTTCGTGAGCGTCCTTGTCTTTGGAAGTATCGACTTTCAGGCAGATATCTTCGTCTGATTCACTGACTGTTAGACCGTACAAATCTTCAAGGGTAAATAAAGTGTGCATCAGTCCGATATAGCTGTCAATGTCAGGCACATCGAGGGCATGAGGGGAAACATCCAAAGCCTGTGCCAGTGCAGCAATAAGTTCCGCTTTCGGTTTTCTTGTTCCTGTTTCCTTTTACGCTTTTGAAATGCTCTACTGGTGCGGTATCCGTGAGGGAGAATTGTTGGCACTGACCGCCGCTGACTTCAATTTTGAGAAAGAAACGGTCAGAATCAATAAGTTCTATCAGCGATTACACGGCGAAGATGTGATTACCACACCGAAAACAAAGAAAAGTAATCGTATGATCAAAATGCCGAAGTTCCTCTGTGAAGAAATGCAGGAATATTTGCAGATGCTTTACGGATTGAAGAAGAAAGACCGAATCTTTACGGTCACAAAGAATATCGTAGAGGTGTATATCTGAATCTGCTTACAAGTGGAAGGTTGAATGATTATTTGGCTGGTATAGAAGAACAGGCACAGAAACGCTTTGAAAGGATTGTAGAGCAGATGGCAGAGAGTGAAGGTATTACCGAACAACTTAAAGCAACTGATCAGGTGGCTTGGGTAGGAGAAATGAATAATATTTGGAGTAGAGCAAGAGAGGTTGTGAATGCTGAATTGATTTATAACTAAAAGAGAAGAGATTTTGGATAAATGCTTGACTGTAAACCTTGTTTATAGCTTATTCTTAAGATAAAATAGAGTTGCTTGAAAGGAGTGCATAACATGAAAATAAAAAACGTAGAAGAACGAACAGGTTTATCCCGTTCTAATGTTCGTTTTTATGAAAAGGAAAAACTCATTGAGCCTTCAAGAAACGAAAGTAATGGTTATAGAGATTATTCAGAAAATGATGTGGAAAATATAAAGAAGATTGCATATCTGCGTACATTAGGAATTTCTATTGAGGATATACGAAGCATTATATCTGGAAAAGTAACATTGCAGGAAACGCTTGAGAGGCAGAATGAAATATTAAATAGTCAGATTACTGATTTGAATAAGGCAAAACGCATGTGCGAAAAAATGTTGGGTGAAGAAAGTATTAGTTATGAAAAATTACAGGTAGAACAATATGTAACAGAGTTGCAGGATTATTGGAAAGATAATCAAACTGTTTTCAAACTGGATTCAGTTAGCTTTTTGTATATATGGGGAAGTATGCTTACTTGGATAACGATTACCGTACTATGCTTGATTATTGGGACATTGTCTTATTCTAAGCTGCCGACAGAAATTCCGGTACAATGGAGTAAAGGTGTGGCAACATCTTTGGTGAATAAAAATTGGATTTTTATTTGTCCGGTTATTTGTGTTATAATCCGTTATTTATTAAAACCTTTTATCTATGCCAAATTACAGATGAATAATTATTATGGAGAAATTATAACAGAGTATTTGACAAATTATATGTGTTTTATTGTATTGTCAGTAGAAGTTTTCTCAATACTTTTTACTTTCGGAGTGGTAAAAAGTGTTGTTGTACTTTTATTTGTGAACACGGCAGTCTTTATGGGATTGTTAGTAGTCGGATTGACGAAAATGGATTTGAGAGGAAAAGAAATTTTATGATTCAGATTTCAAATTTAACTAAAAAATATGGTGAAACAGCCGTTTTTTCGAACTTAAACTATACATTTGAAAATACTTGTATTTATGGACTTGTTGGAAGAAATGGAGCTGGAAAGACTACCCTTTTGAATATACTTTCGAATTATGATAAAAATTATACGGGAGTAATTTCTATCGACGGAGAAAAAATGAACAAGGTTGATTATCTTGATATGCCGGTTGCCTATGCAATGGATCAACCAAGTTTTTTAATGAGCTGACAATATATGAAAATTTTCTTTTAATTGCTTCGAGTAGAAAGATAAAAAAGCAAGAGGCATTTGATAAAATCGAGAGGATTTTAGATGGGTTGGGATTAAAAAAGTATGAGAACTATTCTCCGTCAGAACTTTCAAAAGGTACAATGCAACGACTAAATAATGCTTGTGCAATGATACAAGAAGAAAAAATTACTATTTTTGATGAACCATTCTCAGGGCTTGATCCTGTCCAAATGAAACTTTTAGAAAATGTAATGGTAGAGTTTCACAAGAAAGAAAAAGGAATTTACATTATTTCAAGCCATGATATAGAGTGTTTACAAAATGTTTGTGACAAGTGTCTTTTGTTACATAACGGACAAATTAGAGAAATCAATACGGAGGAAGTTGATAGAGAGAAAATCGCAAAGATTTTATCTGAAGGGGAATAAAGTATGTATCAGTTGCTTTTGAAACAGAGATTCAAATTTGCAGTTAGAATGATTAAACGAAATATAGGTGCTTATCTTATACTGATTGCTATTGTGCCATGTATTCTTATATTACAATCTATGATTCAGACAACCCATGGAATGGATATTGCTGTTTTTATACCGTATGGTATTCTCTGCTTCTTGTTTATGAATTTGTTTGGAACAATACCAAGAATGCGTATTTCTCCTGAAACTTATATTTGGAAAATAGAAAAAACATATATTTGGCGAGTGAAGAAGATAGGAAAAAGCACGGTACTGACGTTGTGTGTTGCGTTGATTTTATTTTGGGCTTTCCCAATGGAGGGAATAGTTTTGAGACAGTTTATTGTGGTTATGATCTGTAACCCAATCGTCAATATGCATACGGTTTTATCGACGCAATATAAATATCGGGATATTACGAATATATGTATGTTAGCAGTAGTAATGATTTGCTTTTTTAATAGAAGTGTATTTGTTGCCAGTGTACTATTGATCATTTACGGATTATATTTCATTTTATATCCTTATTTTAGCTATCAAGCAATTATCCCGTTCTTTCAACAATATAATCAGATGTTATATGGTTTTTTGAATAGGGAATATGATACAGTCTTGCAAACACAGGATGAAGTGTTTTTCCAAAATAATCAGAGAGAAATGAAGGGACTGATGAAGAAATATTATGGCAACCGCTACCGTTTTTTGATGGTTTATGAGGTGGTTAGTGTTATTAGAAGAAAGAAACAGATTATGTATCAGTATTTTGCGATTGTTTTAATCACAATGTTATTATCGCAGATAGAGGGAAAATATATTGAGTATGTATTATTGTTTTCTATATTGATATTAGGACAGAATGTTGTCAGCTATAATGTGCAAAATGAATTACGTTTAGTTAAAAAAGGATTTCCGCTCAGATATTCTTTAAAAGAAAAATTACAATGCAAGTCAGTTATTGGAATGTTCTTGTTGTTACTCCCGATGCTCTGTTATTGGATAGCGTATAAATTTGAATTATTTAGTATTCTCCTTTGGATATGGATGCCGATTCAGAGTATTATAATATATACAGCAAAGAACCGGCTGCAAAGGTTACTATATATACTTCCATTTTATATTTTGTCATTGTTATCTATGAGAGTATGGTAGATGTTTTTTTTACAATAAGCTTATTGATTTTCTAAGCAAAACCGCTTATAATTTGAGTCGGAACATATTGCTATTATCCACAGCAAATAATACTTTTGTTACATTAAATTTGCATATCTACATATCTAAAATAATTTTTGAACCATTCGGCTCATCCATTTCCCTTTATGATTAAGCACAAAAGACAGTATTTTTGAATTTATATTTTGCGTATTTCTCTTTCGGAGAATACGGAAACCTTTTCAAATTTAGCATAGAAAAATTGATTGACACCATATACGATACCACATATAATGTAAATAGGAGATATAAGAATGTCAAAATGGGATAAACTGATAACACGCATATGTAATTTATCAAAAGATCTTCGGTTTGATGAATTGCGAAAAGTATTGGAAAGTTATGGATATGAAATGAATGCTCCGAGAAGTGGAAGCAGTCATTATACATTTAGAAAGTCTGGATGCATGCCCATTACAATACCAAAACATGAGCCGATAAAGAAAGTATATGTAGAAATGGTAAGGGAAATAGTAGAAAGTGAGGCGAAGAATCATGAAGACACTGAATGATTATATGTCAATGTCCTATCGTATGGAAGTTGTAGAAGATAAAACCGAAGGAGGATTCGTAGTTTCGTATCCGGATCTCCCTGGTTGCATTACCTGCGGAGAAACAGTGGAAAGTGCAATTTCAAATGCCCTGGATGCAAAAAAAGCATGGCTTGAAGCTGCATTAGAAGAAGGAGTAGAAATCCATGAGCCGGATAGCCTTGAAGATTATTCCGGACAGTTTAAACTGAGAATTCCAAGAAGCCTGCATAGACTACTGGCAGAACATTCTCAGAGAGAGGGAATCAGTATGAATCAGTACTGCGTATATCTTCTTTCGAGAAATGATGCGGTATTCTCAAAATAGCGATTATAAGTAAGCAGCAAAGCGTGTTATTGAAAGCGGAGCGCACAGTAACATGGAAAGAGCCGGTGATTTATTTATAAAAATAAGCAGTTGACAAAAAATAGTCATGTTGCTATAATTGCCTACATGAACAAAGGCGTTCTTTCTATAGAAAAGTAACTGTAGAAAGTGCGTCATTTTTTATATCATTATAAAAAGAATTTATAAAACTTCCAGACAGGACAAAACTGTATCGAAGAATCATTAAGAAAGCAAAAACAGCAGAAACTATGCTGACAAGGAGTGAATGAAAATGGGGAATTATACCAGAGAAGAAATATTACAGATGGCTGAGGAGGAAGACGTGGAATTTATCCGTCTCCAGTTCACAGATATGTTTGGAACGCTGAAAAACATCGCCATAACTGCCCGGGAACTTCCCCGTGCGCTGGATAACCGATGTATTGTAGATGGTTCCTTTATCGCAGGAATCGCAGGAGAATCTGAACCGGATATGTACTTAAGACCGGATCTTGACACTTTTGCAATTCTCCCATGGAGACCACAGCAGGGAAAAGTTGCCAGACTGTTATGCGATATCTATTGTCCGGACGGAACCCCTCATGAGAGAAGTCCGAGATATATCCTGAAGAAAACCGCCCGGGAGGCAAAGAAGGAGGGATACACCTGTCTGGTAGATCCGGAATGTGAATTTTTCCTTTTTCATACCGATGATAACGGAGTTCCGACTACTGTAACACATGAAAAGGCCGGATATCTGGATGTCAGCCCTGTGGATCTGGGTGAAAACGCAAGACGTGATATTGTATTAAATCTAGAAGACATGGGGATTGAGGTAGAATCTTCTCACCATGAAACTGCTCCTGCACAGCACGAAGTAGATTTCAAATACGGTGAAGTCCGTACGATTGCAGATCGGATCATGTCATTCAAGATGACGGTCCGTACCATTGCCAAACGCCATGGACTTCATGCGACATTTATGCCGAAACCAAGGGCAGAAGTAAACGGCTCCGGAATGCACATTCATTTCTCCTTATTTAAAGATGGAAGAAATGTATTCGTTAATCCGGGAAATCCACAGGAATTAAGCGAAGAAGCTTATTACTTCGTAGGAGGTCTTCTGGCTCACAGCAAAGAGATGGCACTGATCACCAATCCTATCGTAAATTCCTACAAACGTCTGGTTCCGGGCTATGAAGCACCGACAGAACTGACATGGACGAAGAATAACCAGAATTCACTGGTAAGAATTCTGGGATCCAGAGGTATGGAGACAAGGATCGAACTGAGAAGTCCGGATGCAGCAGCAAATCCGTATCTGGTATTTGCAGTATGTCTGGCAGCAGGACTGGATGGAATCAATAAGAAGATTTATCCGACTAAGTCCTCCAGCAGAGAGTTATCCGAAACAGATCAGAAAACAATGAAGATTGAAAATCTTCCGGGAAATTTGAACGAAGCAATTGATTACTTCGAACAGAGTGACTGGATCAAAGAAGTACTTGGAACAGAATTTTGTAAAGAATACGCAGCAGCCAAGAAAAAAGAATGGCTGCGCTATACAAGAGAAATTTCAGCCTGGGAAATCGAGGAATACTTATACAGAATTTAACCGAATCAAACAAGTCCCCTGTAGAAATTGTAAAAGGCAATAAGCAGTGGGTGGGGACTTGTTTGTATCAGGAGGAGCGAAGCTTCTTCTGATAAACTGCGAAGCAGTTATTCGGTTATGAGCAAGTAGCGAAGCGGATTGCGAACATCCGCTTGATCAAAATCAAACAAGTCCCCTGCAGAGGTTGCAAAAAGCAATAAACAGTGGACGGAAACTCAGGCTGTAACAGAAATAGGAGTGGCAGAGTTATGAGCAGCAGCATTGTGATTGCGTTACCGAAAATTGAAGACGCAAAGAAAATCCGCACAATACTTAACAGACATGGGCTCACAGTAGCCTCTGTCTGCAGCTCTGTCTCTAATGCGCTGGCCAATATTTCAGAGCTTGACAGTGGTGTCCTGATATGCGGGTATAAGCTGACAGATGCCTATTATAAAGACGCTCTCGATGACCTGCCACAGTATTTTGAAATGCTGCTTCTGGCTTCTCAGCGTATTATAGATGAAGCACCGAATTCCGTCAGCACTGTACAGATGCCGATGAAAGCAAGCGCACTGATAGATACGGTCAATGACATGCTCTATCATCTGGAACGCCGGATCAAAAAAGAAAAAAAGAAACCAAAGCCCAGATCAGAAAAAGAACAGAATTATATCTCGAATGCCAAACGCCTTCTGATGGAAAAAAACCAGATGACAGAAGAGGAAGCATACAGACATATCCAGAAATGCAGTATGGATTCCGGTACTAATATGGTAGAAACTGCACAGATGCTGCTCATGCTGATGTATGATGAGATTTGATTTATCGTATGTACTGTAGCAATTCCGTAAAATAATAAGAAAAATTTTGTAAAAAATGACGATATTATTTTGACAGAATATGTGGTAATATACAGAATATATTTTTGTTCATATCAAGTTAGAGGCAAAATATATTTTGACCCTAACATCATATTATATATAGAAAGAACACAAACAAACATAAAATAGATAATAACAGGAAGAATGATTACAAAGGCGTAATCAGAGAGTCCAGGGGGATAAGTGTCTCCGGATTTTCTGATTACGCCTTTTTGATATTCCAGGGTTTTAAGCCAAAAAGTCGTTGTGCTTGCACGAAAAGTCTTTTGAACTTGAAACCAGTGAAGATATCACAAAGGTTTTCAGAAATGAAGAAATGGAGGATGAGGAAATGGAATTTATGGATGGAACATGGAAAAAAGAAATCAATACCTGGGAGGAACTCGTAGGTAATAATCTCCTGAACCAGGAAGCCGTAATCGAAGGCGCTGTTCACAGCATCCGTAATATGGGTGATGTGGCATTTATCATTCTTAGAAGAAGGGAAGGTTTATTCCAGACAGTCTATGAAAATGAAATGGCAAATGTTTCCATTCATGAATTGAAGGAAGCAATGACGATCAGGGTGAAAGGAATCCTGCATGAAGAGGAGAGAGCACCCCACGGAAGAGAGCTTCGTATTCGTCATATTGATATTTTATCAACACCGGCAGAGCCACTTCCAATGGCAATCGACAAATGGAAACTGAACACTTCCCTGGAAGCAAAATTAAACTACAGACCGATTTCCCTGAGAAATATTCAGGAGCGTTCCAAATTTAAAATCCAGGAGGCACTGACAAAAGCATTCCGCGATTATCTCTACGGACAGGGATTCACAGAAATCCACACTCCAAAGATCGGAGCCAGAGGAGCAGAGGGTGGGGCAAACCTTTTCAAATTCAGCTACTTCCACAAACCTGCAGTACTTGCGCAGAGCCCACAGTTTTACAAACAGATGATGGTTGGCGTATTTGACAGAGTATTTGAGACAGGCCCCGTATTCCGGGCTGAGAAACATAATACCAAACGTCACTTAAATGAATACACCAGTCTGGACTTCGAGATGGGATATATTGACAGCTTCGAAGAAATTATGGCAATGGAAACAGGATTCCTCCAGTATGCCATGAACCTTCTGAAAACAGAATATGCAAAAGAAGTACAGATCCTGAAGCTTGATATTCCGGACGTGTCCAAAATCCCGGCAGTCCGTTTCGATGTAGCCAAAGAACTGGTATCTCAGAAATACAATCGTAAGATCAGAAACCCATTTGACCTGGAGCCGGAAGAGGAAGCACTGATCGGACAGTATTTCAAAGAAGAATATGGCTCAGATTTCGTATTTGTCACACATTATCCGTCAAAGAAACGTCCATTCTATGCAATGGATGATCCGGAAGACGCAAGATTTACCTTAAGCTTTGACCTGTTATTCAAAGGCCTTGAGATCACAACAGGCGGACAGCGTATCCATGATTACAATATGCTGGTACAGAAAATTGAAGACAGAGGTATGACGCAGGAAGGCATGGAACAGTATCTGGATACCTTCAAACATGGTATGCCGCCTCACGGTGGACTGGGAATCGGTCTGGAACGTCTGACCATGCAGCTTATCGGTGAAGAGAATGTTCGTGAAACCTGTCTCTTCCCGCGAGATATGAACCGTCTGGAACCGTAAATAAGAAGTCGGAAATAAAAGCAATATAGAATGTTACAGGCAGTATATATAAGGAGAAAATCATGGCAAAGATCATAGATGATGAAACAATGGAAAATGTCTGCATCCTGGCCAAGCTTTCACTCTCAGAAGAAGAAAAGGAAAAAGCAAAAGCTGAAATGCAGAAAATGCTTGATTATGTAGAGAAGCTGGATGAACTGGATACATCGGAAGTAGAGCCTATGTCCCATATTTTCCAGGATGAAAACGTATTTCGTGAGGATGTTGTCACAAACGGAGACAACAAAGAAGCAATGCTGGCAAATGCACCGAAAGCAAAAGAAGGACAGTATCAGGTTCCGAAAACCATAGGATAGGAGACAGGACAATGGAGTTGGAAAAATTAACAGCCCTGCAGCTTGGGGAAAAAATAAAACAGCGTCAGGTCAGCGTCCTGGATGGAGTAAAAACTGTTTTTGAACAGATTGAGAAACAGGATTCAGAAGTACACGCTTATCTTGACACATATAAAGAAGAAGCATACAAACGTGCAGAAGAAGTACAAAAAGGCATCGAGGATGGTACTTATACCAGTCCTCTTGCAGGCGTACCGATCGCAATCAAAGATAATATCTGTATTAATGGAAAGAAAACTACCTGTGCATCAAAGATTCTTGAGAATTTTGTGCCTCAGTATAATGCAGAAGTCATTGATCGTCTGGAAAAAGCCGGACTGGTCATTATCGGAAAAACAAACATGGATGAATTTGCCATGGGAAGTACAACAGAGACCTCCGCTTACGGCATCACCAGAAACCCATGGAATCTGGAACATGTACCGGGCGGTTCTTCAGGTGGTTCCTGTGCAGCAGTAGCAGCAGGAGAAACTTATCTGGCACTTGGTTCAGATACAGGCGGATCTATCCGTCAGCCAAGTTCCTACTGTGGTGTAACCGGAATTAAACCAACCTATGGAACAGTATCCCGTTATGGTCTTGTAGCTTATGCATCTTCCCTGGATCAGATCGGACCTGTAGGAAAAGACGTATCTGACTGTGCAGCTCTTCTGGAGATCATTGCAGGACATGATACAAAAGACAGCACATCCATGAAAAGAGAAGACCTTCAGTTCTCCAAAGAACTGACAGGAGATATCAAGGGGATGAAATTCGGAGTTCCTGAAGAATATCTGGCAGAGGGACTTGATCCGGAAGTAAAAGCATCTTTTATGGGTGTTCTTGATACGCTGAAAGAACTGGGAGCAGAAGTAGAATTCTTCTCTATCAAAACCATGGAATACATGATTCCGGCTTATTATATTATCGCCAGTGCAGAAGCAAGTTCCAACCTGGAACGTTTCGATGGAGTGAAGTACGGTTTCCGTGCAGCAGAATATGAAGGTCTTCACGACATGTACAAAAAGACCAGAACAGCAGGTTTCGGTGAGGAAGTAAAACGCCGTATCATGCTTGGTTCCTTCGTGTTAAGCTCCGGTTATTATGATGCATACTATCTGAAGGCACTCCGCACAAAAGCCCTGATCAAGAAAGAATTTGATCAGGCATTTGGCAAATATGATGTGCTCCTTGCACCTGCATCTCCATTTACAGCACCGAAGATCGGTGAAAGCTTAAAAGATCCCCTTGCCATGTATCTTGGAGATATCTACACAGTAGCAGTCAATCTCTGCGGTCTTCCGGGAATTACAGTTCCATGCGGAAAAGACAGCAAAGGTCTCCCAATCGGTATCCAGATGATCGGGGACTGCTTCATGGAAAAGAAAATCCTGCGTGCAGCACACGCCTATGAAACCAGCCGCGGCTCCTTTGCCGTGCCAGGAGAAGGAGGCACCAGATAATGAAACAGTACGAAACAGTCATAGGACTTGAAGTCCATGTAGAACTTGCAACAAAAACAAAAATTTTCTGCGGATGCTCCACTGAATTCGGAGGAGCACCCAATACACATACATGCCCGGTCTGCACAGGTATGCCGGGTTCCCTGCCTGTATTAAATAAGAAAGTAGTAGAGTTTGCCCTGAAAGCAGGTCTTGCAGCAAACTGCCAGATCCATCAGTACTGCAAATTTGACCGTAAGAACTATTTCTATCCGGACAACCCACAGAACTATCAGATCTCTCAGTTATATCTGCCAATCTGTCATGACGGATGGGTAGAGATTGAAACCTCTGCAGGCAAAAAGAAAATCCGCATCCATGAAATGCATATGGAAGAGGATGCAGGTAAACTGATTCATGATGAATGGGAAGACTGCTCCCTGGTAGACTATAACCGAAGCGGTGTCCCGTTGATCGAGATCGTATCCGAGCCGGATATGAGAAGCTCTGAGGAAGTAATCGCCTATCTTGAAAAACTCCGTTGTATGATGCAGTATCTGGGTGTATCAGACTGTAAGCTTCAGGAAGGCTCCATGCGTGCAGACGTTAACCTTTCTGTCCGTGAAGTGGGAGCAGAAGAATTCGGTACCAGAACAGAGATGAAGAACCTGAACTCTTTCAAAGCCATTGCCAGAGCAATCGAAGGCGAAAGAGAACGTCAGATCGAACTGATCGAAGAAGGCAAGGCAGTTACACAGGAGACACGCCGTTGGGATGACAACAAAGAATATTCTTACGCCATGCGTTCCAAGGAGGATGCCAAAGACTACAGGTATTTCCCAGATCCTGACCTGCCTCCAATCCATATCTCTGATGCATGGATTGAAAAGATCAAAGCAGAACAGCCGGAGCTTCGCGAAGTGAAACAGGCCCGTTATCAGGAAGAGTACGGACTTCCGGCATACGATGCGGGAATCCTTACAGAATCCCGCCATCTTGCAGGTCTTTTTGAAGAAACAGCAGCAATCTACGGAAATGCAAAGAAGACAGCAAACTGGTTTATGGGTGAGGTACTCCGCCTGACAAAAGATAAAGCTATGGATGCGGAACAGGTATCTTTCTCACCGAAGCATCTTGCAGATCTTTTGGTAATGGTAGAAAAATCCGAAGTCAGCCCTCAGAATGCCAAAAAAGTCTTTGACAAAGTCTTTGAGGAAGACATTGATCCTGTAGTCTACATTGAGGAACATGGTCTGAAGATTGTAGAAGACACAGGACTTCTGGAAGAAACCATCAACAGGATCCTGGATGCTAACCCAGGACCACTTTCAGAACTTCTGGGAGGTAAAGATAAAGTCATGGGCTTCTTTGTAGGTCAGATCATGAAAGAGATGAAAGGCAAGGCAAATCCTGCAAGCGTCCGCGAGACACTAATGAAAGAAGTAGAGAAGCGCAAATAAAATAAATCACCCCGGACATTATGCCCGGGGTAAAAAATGTTAATATATTACCAGTGAACAGTAATGTTAATATTAAAAATTATTCTCAGAAAACACTTTGAGACTTTACATTATTAAATAATTAAGTATAATAAAACTCGAATAAAATATATTTGCAGAAAAGACACAAATAGAAATGGAAAGGCAAAGCAGCAGCCTGCTGTAGACAGGTATATAAAAACTGCGAAACATGCCAGGGAGGAAATCAAACATGGTAACAGTAAACCACAACTATCTGAAATTACCGGGAAGCTATCTGTTTTCCACAATTGGAAAAAAAGTAAAAGCATATAAAGAAGCCAACCCACAGGCAAACGTGATCTCACTGGGAATCGGTGATGTAACCCAGCCTCTGGCTTCGGCAATCATTGAGGCACTTCATAAATCTGTAGATGAAATGGGTGATGCAGCTACTTTTCATGGTTATGCACCAGATCTTGGTTATGAATTCTTAAGATCTGCTATTGCAAAGAACGACTACAAAGACAGAGGCTGTGACATTGAAGCAGATGAAATCTTTGTCTCTGACGGTGCAAAGAGCGATTCAGGAAATATTCAGGAAATATTCGGACTGGATAACAAGATTGCAGTGTGTGACCCTGTATACCCAGTATATGTAGATACAAACGTAATGGCAGGCCGTACAGGAGAATACAACAAAGAACGTGGCAACTTTGATAACGTAATCTATATGCCATGTACAGCATCCAACGGCTTCCTTCCGGAATTCCCGGAAGAAGTACCGGATCTCTATCTACCTTTGCTTCCCGAATAACCCAACCGGTGGTGCGATCACCAAACCGCAGCTTCAGGAATGGGTAGACTATGCAAATAAAAACGGTTCTGTAATTATCTATGATGCAGCATATGAAGCATACATTTCTGAAGAAGATGTACCGCACAGCATCTATGAGTGCGAAGGAGCAAGAAGCTGCGCCATCGAACTGCGCAGCTTCTCCAAAAATGCAGGTTTCACAGGTGTCCGCCTCGGCTTTACAGTTGTACCAAAGGATCTGGTTCGTGACGGCGTAGATCTCCACAGTCTCTGGGCAAGACGTCATGGCACTAAATTCAACGGTGCTCCATACATCGTACAGCGTGCAGGAGAGGCGGTATACTCTCCTGAAGGAAAAGCACAGCTGAAAGAACAGGTAGGTTACTACATGAGCAATGCCAAAGCCATCTACGAAGGTCTGGCATCAGCAGGCTATTCCGTATCCGGTGGCGTAAACGCTCCATATATCTGGCTGAAAACACCTGATAAGATGACTTCCTGGGAGTTCTTTGACTATCTCCTTGAAAAAGCCAACATCGTAGGAACTCCGGGCTCAGGATTCGGTGCTCATGGTGAGGGATTCTTCCGTCTCACTGCGTTTGGAACACAAGAGAATACACTGGAAGCAATTGAACGAATTAAGAATCTGTAAGCAGCTTCCTGATAGGGACGAGTGGGATTATAATTTCGCAAAATTTAGCCGAAATCAAGTAAGTTCCCTGTGGAGCAGTTATTCGGTGTAGAGCTGCGTAGCGAAGCGGATGATTTTATCCACCTGACTATGAAAATGAAAAACGGCAGGACGAAAATCCTTGAAAATCAAGGGTTTCGGACCTGTCGTTTCTATTTTATAAAAATATATATGGAATTTGATTACTATTTAAGTATTAATGTTGTTTTCTGAGATAATCTGTCGAATTTGTTCCTTTGCAACTGCCATAAAAAATACTCCTTTTCGATAAGAATTGTCATATCTGAATTCTTACCAAAAAGGAGTTATTTTTTACCAAAAACACAAACTATTTTACACTACCTACTGGTATTAAAAGATGTAGAAACCTTCTTCGCCAAAATAATCATCCAATTCATCCTCATTTAGGAAATAATCCATATCCAGAAGTTCATCCTCGCTCATACGGCGAATGTCCATGGACGTCATGCCTTCAGGTGGATTATCCATATATTTTCTGCGCAGTTCCTCAATATCTGGTTTCATGTTATTGATCTCTTGGAACAATACGGAACCAGTATTCCGATATTTGAGAGCGTGATTCCGGTATCTGTGAAGGCTGCAGAAGCTAGTGCCGAAGGAATCAGTATCTATGGTTACTGTATTATTGCAAAGTATCCAACATTTCAAAAGAGAATGACGGAGATATTTCGCCTTATTTATTCTTGTAGTAACCAATCGGTTATATCGTGAATTTGGATTCCTTCATAGCTATATTGGGGATGTTTGGTTCTGGCAATAATCATTTTCGGATAAGCATCTCGAATCTGAAGCAGAGGAGAGCGTTCTCTCTCAAATGTTTCCTGCCCGGAAATGTTGTCGCTGACCTGAATATAAAACTTCTCGCTACCTCTCTGAGCAACAAAGTCGATTTCCTTTTGATAAAGCTTGCCGACATAAACATCATATCCACGGCGAAGAAGCTCGATGCATACGATGTTTTCATATACTCTGCCATAATCCATATTTCTGCTCCCCAGTATTGCATATCGAATACCGCTGTCACACAAATAGAACTTTTCAGAGCTTTCAAGGTATTTCTTACCTCGGATGTCGTATCTCTTAATATCATAAAATACAAAAGCATTGCACAAATACTTAATGTATTTGCCGACGGTTACATGATTGGTTGGAGTTTCATTTGCTGTCAGTAGCTGACTGATCTTATTAGGAGAAGTCAGGTTGCTGATATTATCCATAAGGAACTCGCTCAGACGTTGTAAAACCAAAGTGTCAGGGAGATTATATTTCTGTACCAAATCCCTTGTAACAATAGTTTCGTAGACCTCTTTGATATAGTTTGTTCTGTCTTTTTCGGTTCTATAAGCATAGGAACCTGCTAAACCGCCCTTGATAGCGTACTCATCAAAGAGCTTATCTTTGTCACTGATATCATCATAATATTGGCAATATTCCTGGAAGCTGAAAGGAAACACATGAATTTCAATATAGCGTCCGGTAAACAGAGTTGCCAGATCCGCACTCAACAGGAAAGCATTAGAGCCTGTTACATAGATGTCGTATTTTCCCTTAGAGTACAGGCTGTTGATTGCCAGCTCAAACTTGGGACACATCTGAACCTCGTCTACAAACAGGTAGTTCGTTTTGCCTTCCTGATAATGTTCTTCCACATAGGAGTGTAAGGCATGGTATTCCTTGATTTCTTCATATGCTAAATCCATGAAGTCAATGAAGATAATATTGATGTTTTCAAAGTTGTTTTTCAGATACGCAATATATGCCTGCATCAGTTTAGACTTACCAGATCGACGAATACCCGTGATGATCTTGATGTCAGGAGTGCCATTCAGTTCAATGATTCTATCGAGATATTTTGCTCTCGTGATTGTTTTCATTTAGTCACCCACTTTCAAAAATTGAAGTTTTTTCATTTTTCGAAACCGCTTTGTTG
>NZ_JBWJVP010000217.1:0-3542 GCF_056339915.1 Blautia sp. ZXY-1-B12
TGTAATCGCCCCCAGCATGAACAGCTTCAAGGCTTCATAGGTGTAATCGTCCACATCAGCTCCCAGAAAGTGCCGCAGACAGAAGCGGATGCGCTCAGTCCCGTCCCATGCAAGGCTGTTCAGAAAATCCCGGATGGGGTGGTACTTATTCTCATTCGCCACAATCCCGATGGCGGTTTCAATCTTTTTCTCACTGGTAAGCCCGTAGGTTTCCTCCAGATAGAGAAGCAGATACTTCATGTCCGTATCGGTCAGGGCTGTGCTTTCTCTGTGAAAACCGATGGGCTTTATGATGTCCTTGCGGTCGGTCAGGATGTTGTAGGCGATTGCCCCGGCAAGCACAGGGTCACGCTGGAATACGGTCAGGCAGTTCCGTATGCTCTGGCGGACGCCGCCTTTCTCGGTGGTTTCCAGAGTTGCCTTTACTTCCTCAACGCTCTGGGGCGGCTGCATGGCGTTCATGGTGTTTTTTAGTTCTTGCTGCGTCTGCGGCTGCAAGCTCTGCCATTCGCTGTTCAAGCTGTATCACATCCTTTCCGTAGTCCATAATCAAAACCGCTTTTTCCTCTGTCTCCCCGAACAGCAGCACATCCAGCAGATATTCCACATGGGCTTGCTTCTGCAAGGCTTCCACGAACCGGGGATGAAACGCTTCCTCCGGGGAGTGCGGGGCATAGTCGGTTTTCCATACCCGTAAGAGGTGTAGATAATCGGCAAGGACACGGAAGCAATGTGCCTTTGCTTCCCGGAACTGTTCTTCCGGGGATTTCTGCCGGGGCTTGGGCTTCCTTGCCCTGCCCGGTGGCTTCCAGTCCTCATAGGCAAGCCCGAAGTCACTCGCCAACTGTGCGGCGGCTTCCTTTTTCCCCAGCCCGTACAGGGCAGCTACAAAATCAATCACATCCCCATCTGCACCACATCCGAAGCAGTGGAAACGCTTGTCCAGCTTCATGCTGGGGGTCTTATCGTTGTGGAACGGGCAGCAAGCCATCCCGTTTCTGTTTACCCGGATTCCGTAATGCTCCGCAGCCTGTCTTGTCGTAACGGACTGCTTCACAGCTTCAAATACATTCAAATCAATTCCTCCTTGTAAAAAAGAAAAGGCACTTATCATTCTCAATCTGAAAATGGCAAGTGCCTGTTAAAGTTCCATATCCTGTTGTTTGTGTTTCGTCTGCGCCGGGGCGTTTTTCTGTGCTCTCTTCTCGTCAGCCTTATCCTGCAAGACTTCTTTGAGGGGCTGCTTCTTGGGCGGCTCTTTGCTTTCCTCTGTGCCGGGTGTGGCTTTCCGTACCCAGTAGCGGATGTCCCACAGCTTCTTCAAATCTTCCTGCACCTCGGTCAACGGTACTTTCAAGTCTGCGATTTCGTCCACAAGCTTCGCCTGTTCCTGCAAAAGCTCCTTTTTCGTGCTGTCCTTATCGTCCGGGTGCTTGGCAAGGTAGGCACTGGCTTTCTCAAACCGGGCAACCTCCGGGTGTTCCAGCTTGAATTTTTCCTTAGTTTTCTTGAAAAATATCTTCTGGTATTTCTCATAAACGGGCTTACATTCCTTACAGTCCGTCCGGGCGGCAAGGATAGCGTCAATCACGTTGCTGCGGGTTTCCTTTGGCTTCATCTGCTTTCGGTAGTCGGCGGCAGATTTCCCGGACGTTTCTATAAAGTTTTCCAAATCCTCCACGGTGGAAAGTCCCTTTCTCTGAAGATAGGACAGGGCTTCGCTGACTGCCTTTAAGTCTTTGGAAGTCCCACGGCTTTGTCCCGCCCGTGTCCAGTCGCTCCGTTCTGCCTTTCGTATCTCCATATACTTCATCAGCAGATTGGGAAGAAAGACCGCTTCCTCCGCAGCTTTTTGGGCAAGCAGTTCATTCCGCTTTTCGCTAAGCTCCGACAATCCAGCCTTTGAGATTTTTAATAAGCTGCCGGATGGACTTCATCAAACTATTGGCGGCTTTGATTTCTCGGTTCAGGTTGCCGATGTTCGTCTGAATCCCACGCTTTTCCATCTGCCGGACAGCAGCACCCTTCATGGACGGTAGGGATAATATCAAGCCCCTGTCTTTCGTAAGAACGGAGATCCACCCGCTCCGGGCGGTTGTTGGCTTCCAGATAGCGGTTCTGGATGATCTCCCATTCATGCCGCCAGATTTCACAATACTTGCGGTCGTTCCAGTCAACCGTATCTTCCTTGTGACTTTTCCATCTGCCGGACGGAAGTTTTATCCGTTCCCCGTTCTCGTCAAGGTCATAAACCTTGCGGCTCTTGGGAAGCCATTTCCCATGTTCATCCATTGCCCGCATAGTCAGCATGACATGAGCGTGAGGGTTTCCGTCCCCTTTGTCATGGATGGCAAAATCCACGCACATTCCTTTGGAAACAAACTGCTGATTGCAGAAATCCCGGACAAGGGCGGCGTACTGGTCGGGCGGTATCTCTCTGGGGATGGTAAGCACCCACCGCCTTGCAAGCTGGGAATTCCATTGCTTCTCCACCGCTTCGGCGGCGTTCCATAAAGTATTGCGGTCTGCATACGACCAGTGGGAGCATTTGCCGGAAGCAAGATTTCATTGTGGACGATACCACGCTTTTCCGGGTAGTGCTTCACTTCCTGGATCGTATCCACAGAACAGCTTTTCGCCGCTCTGGTAGGCAGCGGCGGCAACCGCAGACTGGCGGTTGGCTGCGCTGCACAATCGAGATTTCGTTGTGTGGACAGGGCATTTCGTGTTCCTCCTTTCGGTAATTGGTGGATGGGGTGCGTTTTACCACCTCATTTGGGCAGAAAAAAGCAGGAGACCTTTTCAGATTTCCTGCTCGGTGGTGCCGCCGGTGGGCGGCTGGTATTGAGTTTTGAAAGTTCGGGTCAGGGTGGCCCGATGATGAAATAAAATATCTGCATGAAGATTATTCAACTTCTTTTAGTAATTCTTCAACAGAAATACCGTAAAGTTTTGCAAGTGCAAAAAGATTTGATGTGGAAGGGTCGGATGTTCCATTTTCCCATTTTGAAACAGCCTGCCTGCTAACACCAATCGTTTCAGCAACAAATTCCTGCGTCATTTTGCACTGTGTTCTGTGTACTTTGAGTGCTTCACCCAACGATTTCCTCACTACGGATTTTTCCTGCCGTACATCTTTCGAATGGATATATTTGAGTAATGCACGAACAATAAGGGTAAGCAAACCAACAAAGATACATAAGAAAATTATTCCAACGATTATCATAAATACGGTTACTTTCATTTGACCACCTCCTAATGTTGCTGTTGGCTTCATTTCTCTGTACGGATATATTTAAGCAATGCACGAATAACAAGGATAAGCAAGCCGACAAAGATACATGAGAAAACTATTCCGACTACAATCATAATGATGTTTACTAACATTTGGATGACCTCCTTTCTTTGTTGGCTTTATTCTATCTGAATTACCGTGTTGCTACCACCAACTATCAAGCAATTATCAGTTGCATATCGGTTGCACAATGATAGCGTTCTGTTTTTTGACCTTATTATACTAAATTACCGTAGATAAGGATAGC
>NZ_JBWJVP010000218.1:0-10175 GCF_056339915.1 Blautia sp. ZXY-1-B12
AAACTTGCTGGACGGGAACAGCTTGCAGCGCAAGGTGTTTCCGGGCGGCAAGTCCACAAAAGGGTAGCTGGCGACAGCCAGCGCAGGGGAAGCGTAGCGTCCCCTGTATGATTTGGAGCAGACCATGACTGCGGAAAATCACAGCCCTCCGGCGAGGAGCCTTCGGAGAACGCAATGCACCAACCTCTGGGTGGTGTATAATTGCGCCCTTAGTAAACTAAGGGGTTTCCGGCTTCTCCCGTTCCAGCAGTTTTTTCAATAGTTCCTGCGTGTCCTGCCTGTGAAAAATGAGTTTCAACAACAGCATGACATCATCATCTGTCAGGCGTTCCGGCTCTTGCAGAAAACTTTCCAGCATACCGCCACGGGTACAGAGCCGGTGCGTCCGTTCCTTTCGGGTAAGCTGCTTCAACTGGTGCTGCAATGCCTTTTCATCATTGATGGCTTTCCGCAGTTTCTTTTCGCTTTTCTCCAGCTCCCGGTTGAGTTTTTCCAGCTTTGAGGTATCAGGCAAGGGCAGCGTCCTCCTTTCCCGGTATCAGCACATAAATCCGGTTTGGTTCTCCCACGCCCTGACGCACCCGCATGATAAGTCCGGCGGTTTCCAGTTCATTCAGAGAACGCTTGACCGTCATGGAGCTGCGGGACAGGACTGCGGCAATGGCTGTGACAGGGAAGCAGACAAAGAGGATTCCGTTCTCGTCCTCCTGCCCTTTGGAGAGCATAGCGTCCAGCATCCGGCAGTACATGACCTTTGCGGTGCTGCTGACTGGAAATCCTGTCAACGCTCTGGGAAATGGCATACAGGGCGGCAATGGTGTGTCTATCGTCATAAATTCAAAATTCATTCTGTGTGTTCCTCCTTTTTCTTTGCTCGTTTGGATAAATAACAGGGGCAGTCAATCACAACCGCCCGGAAGCTCTGCTTGCACCCATGCTGGCATTTCCGGCATAATTCGTTGTAAGTGACACGCCCCCGGTCATTGAGGTAAAAGGAAAGCTCATACTTCCTCTTTTTGCTCATTCTCGGCATATTGCGCTTCCTCCCGTTTTAGTGTATGGTTTCGGGGCGATTTTCGGTAAAATTACAGCCATAGAGCCGCTTAAAATCTCCCGAAGTATCAGCGATAGGGTAGACTGTCCCCCTATCAGATTGTCGTGTTTCGGTATCATTTCGGTGTCAGTTCGCCAGTTCTCCCCGGTGTCGTTCCTCCCCTGAATCTCACAGCGGCGTATCGCTCCCTTTGGTACGCTCGTTTTGGTCAGGGTTCCTCCATATCCCTGCCAAAATTCATGGCGCTACATCGCCGGGGAAGCATATCCCACACAGGCTGGTCATTCGATTGGAATAATCCATCGATGAACTACCTGTATCATAGAACATTTTTGTGCCCTGTGCCGTATGTCCACAAAGTAGGAATTAAGGGTAAAAATCAGAAATTTCCACGATTACGGAAAGTGTGATATAATCCAGATAAGCGGCAGCAATGAAACCGCTGGAAAGGAGCGTGTGCCCATGAAAGGAGCAACAAGCATACAGGAACGCCTTTGGGAACTCCGCAAGGACAAAGGCTTAAATCTGGAAGAACTATCAAAGCTGACGGGCATTTCTAAATCAGCCCTTGGCAGTTATGAAAAAGAGGATTATAAGGAAATCAATCATGGCAACCTTATCACGCTGGCAGACTTCTATGGGGTTTCCGTCGATTATCTGCTGTGCCGGACAGAGAACAGGGAGCAGATCAACACGCCACTGACGGAGCTGCATTTGAACGATGAAATGGTTGCACTTCTGAAAAGCGGTCGGATCAACAACCGTCTGCTCTGCGAACTTGCCACCCATAAGGACTTTATCAAGTTTCTTGCGGACATTGAGATTTATGTGGATGGGATTGCCACCATGCAGATTCAAAACCTCAACACCCTTGTCGATACTGTCCGGCATGAAATCATTGAACGGTATCGCCCCGGCGAAGATGACCCGCATTTGAAAGTGCTGCAAGCCGCCCATATCAGTGATGATGAATATTTCAGCCACATGGTTCTGGATGACCTCAACCTGATTATCCGGGATATTCGGGAAACCCACAAAAAGGACAGCGAGAGTGCGCCCCAGACCACCGTTGCCGATGAACTGAAAGAAAATCTGGAAGCGGTCGAAAATTTCAAGGGCAGCCGTGATGGAAAAACTGGCTAGTCCTTTACTGCAAGCAGCTCGGTATCAACTATAAAAATCTGTCAGATGAAGAATTTCGCTGGCTTATTCGGATTCTCCAAAAATCAAAGAAAACGGGAACGCCTATCAACCAGAGGAAAAAACGGTAAAGGAAAACCGCTGTTGCATGGTTTGTTGGATTCCATGTAGCAGCGGTTTGTGCTGTGGTTATTACTTCATTCGTTTTCTTAATATTCGGCGATAATTTGTTTCTCCCTTTGGTGCGTCCTGTATAATTTCCAACACACCATCTTCAAGCATTTTATCAATGCGATTGGAAATCCATACATCACTAATTCCAAGTTGATATTTTCCTAAAACATTACCTATGACAATAGCCATTTTGAATTGCTCTGGCTGTTCCGCAATTTCACGAAGAATGAAACTATCATATATATCTTCTGAAACGCTTTGCAATTTACCATTTAACATTGCACGCAAAGGTGCATTTTCATTTTGAAGTTGATTCCATTTCATAGCACAAGCTGAAAGAAATACAGGATTAGCTTTCTCTTGTAGAGTTATATAGTTTCCCCATTCGCCAGGAGAGACCTCGCCCCATGCTATTTTGGATGTCATAGTATTTTCTTTTCCATATTCCCATGTAGGTAACTTAACCAAATAAATTGTTGTCTGGCAGTTTAAGGGTTGAAGTTGTTTCATAAGCCAATACATACCACAAAGCTCATCTGGATTATAGCTATACCAAATGCGAATTTCTTCCCCAGCTACATATCGTTCAATCACTGAGGTCAATGTAGTTTTAATTTTCTGTATTTTTTCTTCAACCTGATAATCTAAATCCTCTACAAAGCAGACAGACAGCATTTTCTTGAAAACATTTTTCCGCTGTTCGCCAATTCCATTATCAGAAATATCTCCCACACTAAGAGCCATATCAAAACAATAAACATCACAGCTCTTGCCTCCCAATGGAATAGCATTCTCCCAAGCAATGCGTTCTTGTTCCTGTGCTTGAAGCTGTGCTTTTTTCATTTCATCTGAAGATGGAACACTCCCGTCTTCATGCCTCATAAATATTGAAACAGCACTTCCTCTATACTTTCCCTTGCCGTAAGTTTGGGCAATTTTCAAACTTCCACAGGCACTTTCACCAAATACAATTTCAATCATCTTATATACCTCCGATTTAATTGCTCCCGTTATGAATAAATCATCTCATGCAAAACAATTTCTTCTGCCCGGTTATGAATGTTATTGCAACGCTGCACCCATTCCATTTGGTGGGTACGCTTCAATTCCTCGGTTACGCCCTCGGCAGTTTTCATCTGCTCCATGATGGTGTCTAACCGTTCCTGTGCCTGTTCGTTCAGGTCTGCAAGATATGTCCACAATTCCCCGGTCAGTATCAATGTATTCAATCTGGCTGGGTGGACTTCCCTTAAATATTCCCGGTGCATCCGTCCGTACTTTCCGATAGGGCGGTGTTCCTCCGGCAGTTTCAAGTCCGGGATGTAATAATCTCCGACAAGGATATAATCAATTCTGTTTTCCGTTATTCTTGGTTTCAATTCGCTCATGTTCCTTACCTCCTGTGGAAGCAGGCTCGTCTGGTACTAACTCAATCACATCGGTAATCTCACAATTCAGCGTTTCGCAGATACGGGCTAATGTATCCATGCTGATGTGCTTTCCCTCTTTGCTCATGTTGGCAATCATATTTGTTGTCATACCAGCGGCAAGCCTTAAATCCTCTTTTCTCATATCACGCTCTAACAGTGTGTGCCAGAGTGGCTTATAGCTGATGTGCATATTGTTTTCCTGCCTTTCTATCTATACCACCGGGGCGGCTGCCCCGGCAGGAACTTTTCTCTTATTATAGCACCAATCTTGTGAAATCACAATTTATTCTTGTAGCCTGCCGCTGATACCGTCTGGATTGTGCTTTTCCTTTCGTTTTTTGTTCCAACTAATTAGCCATGAACTGCTTCATGCCCTGAGATTTTACTGATGTGCGATAGAGAAGTAATAGAAGTGTAAAAAATTTTGCCGTTCCTATCCGGCACTTGCGCATTGTGTCGGACAGGTCGGGCGGTTATTCGGGCAAGTCCACCTTGCCAACAAAAGAATAATAAATCTCAATGTCCTGCCTACGGGTCTTGTTCTCGTCATAGCTGCACTCATGCACAACGATTTTCTCTACAAACTCCCGCAACAGAGTAGGGGTAAGTTCTTCAAAGCTGGTATGCCGCCGAACAACATTCATAAACTTTTCTGCGTTCACGGTGGCTTCCTGTGCTTTGGAAAGCTCCGCTTGGATAGCAGCGGCTCTTTCTTTCAGCTCCCGTTGTTCTGCTTCATAGTCTGCCGACAGCTCTGTGAAACGCTCGTCTGATATGCGCCCGGTCACGCTGTCCTCATACAGCCGCTTGAAGATAGCGGATAACTCGGCTATGCGTTTCTCGGAGGCTTCCAGTTCCTTTTTCTTGGCGGCGTTCCTGCGTTTGCCCCCGTCCTCGTTCTGCTCAATCAAGAGTTTCATAAACCGGGCTTCATGCTTTGCCGCATAGCTGGTCACTTTCCGCAGATTGGAGAGTACACCAGCGGTCAAGAGGTCGGTGCGGATAAAGTGCGCCGTACAGTCATGGGTGCGTTTCTTGTAGTTGCCGCAGATATAACAGTCCTGCTTGCGCTTGTCCGTCTGGTATCGCTGCTGATACATCACGCTGCCGCAGTCCGCACAGAACAGTATGCCGGAGAACAAACCCACTTCATCATAGCGGTTTGGGCGTTTGCGCTGTTTGCGAAGCTCCTGCACCCGTTCCCATGTTTGGGTGTCTATGATAGGCTCGTGGTGGTTCTCGAAAATCACTTGCTTTTCCGGGGGATTTTCTACACTGTGCTTGACTTTGTAAGAAAGTTTTTCTGTCTTGAAATTTACCAGACAGCCTGTGTATTCCCGGTTTTCAAGGATATGCACTACGGTATTGGTCGCCCACTTGCACTCATAGCCGGGGTGGTAGCGGCGGGTGCTGCCCGTCCTGCGGTATTCAAGCGTTCCCGGCGTGGGGATTTGCTGCTCTGTGAGCATACGGGCTATCTTGGTCGGACCATTCCCGGCAAGACAGAGGTTGTATATCTGCTTGACTACGGGTGCAGCTTCCTCGTCAATAATGAAATTTTCATCCTCGTCCATGAGGTAGCCATACACAGGCTTGCTTGTGATGGGCTTGCCATTCATGCCTTTTGAGCGTTTTACTGCTTTGATTTTCTTGCTCGTATCTCTCACCAGCCATTCGTTAAAGATATTCCGCAGCGGGGCAAAGTCATTGTCGCCCTGTGCGCTGTCCACTCCATCATTGATAGCGATGAAGCGGACACCTTTCTGTGGGAAAATCATTTCCGTGTACATTCCCACTTGCAGGTAGTTTCGCCCTAACCTCGACATATCCTTTACGATAACTGTCCCGACTTTTCCGGCTTCAATGTCCGCAAGCATGGCTTGAAAACCGGGTCTTTGAAAGTTCGCACCAGAATAACCGTCGTCCGTGTACCAGCGCAGATTGGAAAAGCCGTTCTGCTTTGCATAGGTTTCAAGGATACGCTTCTGATTGGAAATGGAATTGCTTTCGCCTTGCAGCTCGTCCTCATGGGATAGTCTTGGGTAAAGGGCGGTAATTGGTTGTTGGTTGGTCTGTCTTAACATAAAATCCTCCGTTTCCGACAGCCAGCCCCACTATTCCGTACCTTGATTGTACCACATGGGGCGGCTGTCTGTATAGCGGCAAAAGCGTCAAATCTGCTTCTTTATGGTCGGTCAAATCGCCGTTTTTTGTGTAGCAGCTTCCGCTTCCAGCACTTTCATCATCTTGTCGGCTGCGGTGTCGGTTGCGCCCTGCTTGAAGAAGCCGGAAACGGTAAGGACGGAGTTGCCCATGCGGATTTCCGTCACACAGTCCGGGCGGCGGTCTGTTTTGGTGGTGCTTGTCTGTTTCGTTTCTGTCATAGGCTCTCCTTTCGCTACTTCATCAGTTGCTTTAAGCGTTCCAGCTTTTCCTGTGCGGTTTCCTTTCGGAAGTTGCTGCCCGTGAAGCGGACGGGGGCGCACATGGAAGTCAGCCTGTCATAGATACGGGCGTGGGGCGTGTCCTGCGGGTGCTGCAATTCCTCCAGCGTGAGGTTGGTCGTGGCGATCAGCGGCTTGCCGCTTCGGTAACGGCTGTCAATCACGCTGTAAACCTGTTCCAGCCCGTATTCTGTCCCTCGCTCCATACCAAAATCATCAAGTATCAGCAGGGGGTAGCTGCAAAGGCGGGAAATATATTCGTTCCTGCCCTCAAAGCTGGCGGCAAGGTCACCCAGTATCGTTGCAAAGTTTGTCATGCACACCGGGACTTCCTGCTCCATAAGGGCGTTGGCGATACAGGCGGCAAGGTAGCTTTTTCCCGTCCCCACGCCTCCCCAAAACAGGTAGCCGATATTTTCAGCCTGCATGGTTTCCCAGCTCTCCACATAAAAGCGGGCGGTTTCGGTCTGTGGGTTTCTGCCGTTGTCATGCTCAAATGTCCAGTTCCGCATAGCAGGGTCGGTAAAGCCCCGGCGTTTCAAGTCCTCCACTTTTTCAAGGTGCTTCTGTCGGCTTTCGGCGGCTTGCTGCTTTTCACGGGCTGCTCGCTGGCAGTCGCAGTCTGTTGGGTGGCGGTCACGCCCGAAACAGGTCTTTCCCTCTGCAAAGTAGGCTTCTTTGGGCGTATGGCACTTGCCGCAGTATAAAAGCCCGTCCTCGCCTGTGTAGTCCTCCGCTTCGGCGGTAGTGGCTGTAATGTCCGTAATCATAGCTTCAATCTCGTTTTTCATAAGCTCTCGCCCTCCTTGCATGAATAATCGGGTATGCCCTGTTTCGGGGCAGCCTTGCCTTTGGCAGCGTCTTCCTGCGCCCACTTGTAAATGGTGGCTGCATGGCTGTGGTACTGCTTCCCAGTGGAAGCGATATGGCAGGAAAGCCGGTCAATATAATACTCCCACTTGTCGGGCAGCTCTGTTTTCAGCCCGGAAAGCTCTGTATCGGTCAGTATCACATTGTTGTATCTGCCATAAGCGGCGGGGGCGGGGTGTCCCGTTTCTCCCTCTCTCTCTTTTTCTATCTCTATCTCTTTCTCTAACTCTATCTCTTTCTCTGGTGGACGAATGTCGGACAAATGTCCGCCTTTTGTCCGGGGCGGTAAAAGTGCCTTGTTTTCCAGCCTTGCAGCCCGTTTTCGCTCGGCTTCGGTAGAGGACTGTCCTATCATCAGTTCAATGTCGGTCATATAAAAAGTCCCGCTGTCAAGCTGCTCCACAAGCCCCAACTGCCGGAAAATCTCTAAAGCCCTCTCAACCGTCCCTATCTGGTGGCGGGTCAGTGTCGCTATCATCTGTGCTGTGTAGGGGATATGCTCGTCAAGCTGCAACTTCCCGCCGTTTTTCAGCGATTTTAAGTACAGCTTCAAGAGGATATTGGAATATAAAATCCCGTCTTTCATATCTTCCAGCAGCACAATGGAGTCGCTGTCAAAAAAGTTCTCTTTCAGCTTGAGGTAGTAATACTTGCGGTTATCTGCCATTGTCCCTGTCCTCCTTTTTCCGGCGTTTGGAGTAGTAGCGGGGGCAGAGTATGATAATCGCCCGGAAGCTCTGCTTGCAGCTATGGGTACAGCCCCGGCAGAGGTCGTTGTATGTGATACGGTCGCAGGTGGAATTCCCGACTTTCACTTGCCGCAGGAAAAAAGACCATTCCAGCCGCCGTTTCTTGCTCATTCTTGGCATGGGTGCGCTCCTTTCTGCCGTTTCCGCTGGTGTGGCGGTATCGGCGGTAATTCTGTATCATCTCGGTATCATTTTCGGGGTTTTTCTGCCCTATAAGCCCGTTAAAAAATCCTTTGGTATTTGCGATAGGGTACGGGGCAGCCCCCTTGTTCTGTATGGGTTCGGGTACATTTTGGGGTGGTTTTTATCGCTCCTGTTCCTGCCTTTTCACAGGCTTGCGCTCCCGGCGTAAAATCTGGTCGATATTGCCCTTGACCGTCTGTAAGCGGCGGTATTCCTCCCGTTTTGCCCGGTAATCGTTGTAGCCGCTGTTTTTCTCTTTGATAAGGCTTTCAATCTCTGCTTGCAGGGCTTTATAGCTTGGCAGCTTGGAAATGCCGTTTTCTTTGAAATAGCGGGCGGCTGCGTCTGCTATGATAAAGTCGCTTTCGTGCTTCTGTCGGTAGGCTGCTTTTGCTTTGGCGTTTTTCTGCTGTTTCAGCCCGTCCCGGACAGGGTGGGTCTTGGAATAGGCAAGCACCTGCCGTTGCAGTTCCTTTTTTCCGTTCAGCGTCTTTTCCACCTGCTTCAGCTCTGTAAGGCTTTCCTGCATGGCGGCATAGGCGGCAGAACAGGCTTCGTCCAGTTCCTCCGGGGAAGAAAAGCCGTACTGCTGATAGGCGGTAACGGTAGCCGCCATCTGCTTTAGGTTGTGCTTTGCCGCCCAACGGTCATAGCCCACGCCTTTGCCCTCGGCTCGTTTGGCTTCCCGGTCAACCATGCGCTGCAAGGTGTTGTCTGCCGGGGTGGTTTTTGCGGTTTTTTCCCCTTGTGACGGCTTTTTAACTGCGGCAGGGTATTCGGGTATGGCTTTGGTCTGTTCGGCGGCTCTGTGGGCGTTCTGCGTAAGCAGGGCAAGGACAGCAGCCTTGTCAAAATCGTCCCCCAGCTTCCGGGCTGTGATAGGCTTCGTCCTGTCCGGCGTGAGGTAGGAAAGCCGCCCCCGGCTCTCCTTGACGGTCACACCCTCCCGCAGCAAAAGGGAAGAAAACTCGTCAAAGCTGGCAGCTTGGGAAAGTGCCTGCCGTATCGTCCGGCGCAGCTTCGCCTTGTCCGTTTCAAACTTGGTGGGCTTGGTCGGCTGTCCGGCGGCTTCTCTGGCGGCGTTCTCTTTATCAAGGGCAAGCTGCCCTTTCTTTGCCGCCCAGTATTCCCGTTCGGTTATCCGTTCCTTGCTGCCGTTCAAGAGGTCGATTTGGTAAAGCCCCTCCCGGTGGCACATCTCCATGACTTCACTCTTGAAATATTCCATAGCGGCATTGGTACAGCGGTGCTTGCAGCCCTCCCTTGTGTCGGCTGGTCTGTCCATGTAGGGCAGAAGCGGGACTTCGTAAATCCGCAGGGAGTTGATGACGATATGCACATGGATATTCCCGCTGTGGTTATGCCCGTCCGGGTGGGTGCAGATTAGGGCTTGGTGTCCGGGGAAATGCTGCCTTGCAGAACTGTTCGCCCAGTTCCTGCGCCCGGTCTGTGGTCAAGCCGTTGTCTGTCCCGTCCCGTGGGTCAAAGCTGATGATATAGTGGTGGCTTTTCACATCTTCCCGTTTTTGGTTTTTCTCATAGCGGAGATTGGCTCGCATACAGGCAACAGCGAAATCCTCGCCCCCGCAGTTGAGGGAAGAAATGCGGTAATCCTCCCTCGGTATCAGCCGCCCGTTTTCATCAAGGGTGGGCTTTCATGGTAAACTCGTCATGCTCAAATGTGAGATAGGCTTCCGCTGCGCCATAGTCGGCGTTTTTAGAGCTGATATGTTTGAATGTTGCCAACAGCGTCACCCACTTTCTGCAAGACTTCAAACTTTAGGGCAGCAAGGTCGGAAACCGCCGCCCGTACCTCCCCGGCAAGCTGCGGATAGGGGCTGTGCCACTCGTTCAGCGTCCGGGCTATCTGGTTTAAGTTGCCGCCGATCCTGCCGTATTCGGCGGTCAGCTTCCCAACAGCGGCAAGCAGCTCGTCATTGACGGGGGAAACGGTTATGATGGGGCGTATGGCTGCCCCGGTTATGGCTTGCCGGATAAACTCGGCTTGGCTCATGTTGTAGGCAGAAAGCCTTTCTGCAAACTCGGCGTATTCTTCCTCGGTCATGCGTGTTTTGACTACCCGGCTGCGGTGCGGCGTGTTGTATCGTTTTCGCATGGTAAAACCTCCTTT
>NZ_JBWJVP010000219.1:0-31726 GCF_056339915.1 Blautia sp. ZXY-1-B12
ATGTTGACAAATCATAAGGGCAGTGATATTGTAAGGATGTACAAAATAATACACAGAAAAAGTTAAGCAAAGGCGCTTACCCATACGGGTCAGTTTGTCTTTGCTTTTTTTATTATCTTAAGGATGCAGGAGGGCACAGCTATGAAATTAAAAGACACAGGATTAACTTTTCAGGACATTAAGGACAAAGTAAACAAGTACATGATCGAGACTTATGAGAGATTTGATTTCCTTGCAGAGACAGCAGAGGGCATGTACATTTATGATGAGAATAAAACTCCATATCTTGATTTTTACGCAGGTATTGCAGTAAACAGCGCAGGAAACTGTAATCCGAAGGTTGTAGCTGCTGCAAAGGATCAGTTAGATGATATTATGCATACATTCAACTATCCATACACAATCCCGCAGGCGCTGCTTGCTGAGAAAGTCTGTGAAACAATCGGAATGGACAAGATTTTCTATCAGAACTCTGGTACAGAGGCTAACGAGGCAATGATCAAAATGGCCCGTAAATATGGTATTGAAAAGTATGGTCCAAACCGTTATCATATCGTAACTGCAAAGATGGGATTCCATGGAAGAACCTTTGGTGCCATGTCTGCAACAGGTCAGCCGGGTAATGGATGCCAGGTTGGATTCGGACCTATGACTTATGGTTTCTCCTATGCACCGTACAATGACCTTCAGGCTTTTAAGGATGCATGTACAGAGAACACAATTGCCATTATGGTTGAGCCTGTACAGGGCGAGGGTGGCGTACATCCTGCAACAATGGAATTCATGCAGGGACTTCGTAAATTCTGTGATGAGAACGATATGCTTCTTCTGATCGATGAAGTACAGACAGGATGGTGCAGAACAGGTGCTGTTATGTCCTATATGAATTATGGTATCAAACCGGATATCGTATCTATGGCAAAGGCTCTGGGCGGTGGAATGCCAATCGGTGCCATCTGTGCAACAGCAGAGGTTGCAAAAGCTTTCACAGCAGGTTCCCATGGAACTACATTCGGCGGACATCCGGTAAGTTGTGCAGCTGCACTGGCTGAGGTGAATGAGCTTCTGGACAGAGATCTGGCTGGAAATGCAAAGAAGGTTGGCGATTACTTTGCAGCTAAGCTTGAGAAGCTTCCTCATGTAAAAGAAGTAAGACATCAGGGACTTCTGGTAGGTGTGGAATTTGATGATACTATCGGCGGAGTGGATGTAAAACATGGTTGTCTTGACAGACATCTTCTGATCACAGCTATTGGAGCGCATATCATCCGTATGATCCCACCGCTTATTGTTACAGAAGAAGAGTGCGACAAAGCTGTAGCAATCATCGAAGATACAATTAAATCTCTGGAAAAATAAAAATCCGGCAACGGAGTGATACAGTAAGGACAAGGGCGTCACGAATTATATTCGTGCGCCCTTTTATGATATCAGGGACAAAAGGTCAAAAAGTCGTTCGTGCCTGCACGATAAGACTTTTGAACTTGGGACCTGCCAAACATGAGAAAGTAGCGATTTACATAGCAAATCAGCGGATTTCGAATGTTTGAGAATCTGATAAAAATTTGAGTGTGAGAGGGAAGAGCATGAAACATCTGGTAATTACGATTGGCTGCGAATATGGAGCCAAGGGCAATGCCATCGGTAAGAAGATTGCACAGGATCTGGGGATTAAGTTTTATGATCGTGATCTTGTGGATGAGATTATCAAAGAGGTAGGCATCCCTACAGACATTATGGACAGAGTAGAGGAAGGCGGAACCATCGCAGGTAAAGGTGCACAGGGTGATGTGAGAGGTTCCTTTTCCAAATATGCGGATCTGACAGACCGCGCCATTCATGTACAGAAGCAGATTATCCGGAAGCTGGCTCAGAAAGAAGCCTGCGTGATCATAGGACGGTCTGCAGATTATATTCTGAAAGATACAGAAGGAATCCAGCTGGTGAGAGCATTTATTTATGCACCTAATGATGTTCGTATTCATAACATTATGGAAAGCCATAATCTTTCGGAAAAGGATGCAAAGCTTCTGCTGGATGAGAAGGATAAACGTTATCATAAGAGACATCTGGCACTGACAGGAAGTAACCGCGGTGACAGACATAACAGGGATATTCTTATTAACAGTGATTTTCTGGGAATTCAGGGAACAGCAGAATATCTGGAAGATCTGATCGCAAAAAAATACGGAAAAAAGGAGGCCTGACCTATGGAACAAAAAACATCAGAATTTGACAAAGTACTTGGTGCATGGGACATACTTGTAATTGCATTTGGCGCCATGATCGGCTGGGGCTGGGTAGTTTCTTCCGGTAACTGGATTGAATCCGGTGGTGTGCTTGGTGCAGCTATTGCATTTGCAATCGGTGGAATCATGATCTTCTTTGTAGGTCTGACTTACGCAGAGCTTACAGCAGCCATGCCTCAGTGTGGTGGTGAGCACGTATTCAGCTATAGGGCAATGGGTTCTACAGGTTCTTTTATCTGTACCTGGGCGATTATTCTTGGATATGTAAGTGTTGCCTGCTTTGAGGCATGTGCATTTCCCACAATCATCACTTATCTGTGTCCGGGGTTCCTGAAAGGATATCTCTATACAGTTGCAGGCTTTGATGTTTATGCATCCTGGCTGATCGTGGCAATTGTGATTGCTTTTCTTATTATGATAATCAACATTAATGGAGCAAAAACTGCAGCAGTTTTGCAGACTGTTCTTACCTGTATTATCGGCGGTGCCGGAATTATTCTGATCGTGGCTTCTGTGGTTACAGGAAGTGTGGATAACCTTCAGGGACAGATGTTTGTTGGAAACGGTACCGGTGAAGCAATGAAAAGTATTATTAAGGTTGCAGTTATCACTCCGTTTTTCTTTATTGGTTTTGATGTTATCCCACAGGCAGCAGAGGAGATTAATGTTCCGCTGAAAAAAATCGGTAAAATGATGATCCTCTCTGTTGTGCTGGCTGTTGTATTTTACGCACTGGTTATTCTTGCAGTAGGTTATATCCTGAATCCGGCAGAGATCATTGAGTCTCAGCAGGGAACAGGACTTGTAACGGCAGATGCCATGGCCAAGGCTTTCGGGACAAAGATTATGGCCAAGGTTATCATTGTAGGTGGAATGTGTGGTATTATTACATCATGGAACTCCTTCCTCCTTGGCGGTTCCCGTGCCATGTACTCTATGGCAGAATCCTACATGATTCCTCCGTTTTTTGCAAAGCTTCATCCGAAGCACAAAACTCCGGTTAATTCTCTGTATCTGATCGGTGCCCTGACTATGCTGGCTCCTTTTGCAGGAAGAACAATGATGGTCTGGATCTGTGATGCAGGTAACTTCGGATGCTGCCTTGCATACTGTATGGTTTCTGTCTCTTTCCTGATCCTTCGTAAAAAGGAACCGGATATGGCAAGACCTTACAAAGTAGGCCACTACAAATTTGTAGGTTTTATGGCAGTAGTCATGTCAGGGCTGATGCTTCTGGTTTACTGTATTCCGGGTTCCGGTGGAAGTCTGGTATTTCAGGAATGGATCATGGTAGGCGGCTGGAGCTTACTTGGAGTTGTATTTTATGCGATCTGTAAACGTAAATATAAAGAAGACTTTGGTAAACTTATTGAACTGATCTCTGATGAGGATGCAGCAAGTCTTATGCCGGAGGCTGATGATGAAGAGCTTGATGTGGTAATCGATGCGGCTATTGACAGGGTGCTTTCCTCTATGGCATAACGCTATAAATGACATGACAATTATTGCTAGTACATCGTTTTCGAAATAACTATACCACTCACTTGTCTGCGAATCCGATTGCACAGGTCTAAAAGCCTCAGCGTAGCCCGCTACGCCTGCGTTTTTATACCAGCACACTCGAATCCGCATCCTACGCGATTGGTATAGTTATTTACGAAACGCTGTACTATAGCGTGTCTGAAAAATCATTCCCGCAATCTGCACGCCCCACTTTGCGGGATATTTCACCCGAATTCAGTTGCCGTAGCCCGCTACGGCGCCCTCATCCGGGCAAAATATCCCACAAATTGTGTCGCACATCTTGCAGAAAGCCTTTTTCAGACACGCTCTAGGAATTATTTTGGGTAACAGAGTTTTGAATTTGTGCAGGGTAGATGCCCTGCACATTGCAATATTGAAAAAATACAGGAAAAGAGGCAGAAATTAATGAATCCATTTGAATTTTTTATTCCTCAGAATATTACAGTCGGTGCAGGTACTCTGGCGAAGCTTCCGGAATGTGCCAAAAAGCTTGGAGGTTCTCATGCAATGCTGATCTCAGGACCAACTCTCCGGAAAATGGGAGTTGTGGATAAGGCGGCGGATTATCTGAAAGACGCCGGAATGGCAGTGGATATTTTTACAGATGTAGAAGCCAATCCGTCTGTCACCACAGTGGAAAAAGCGACAGAAGCGTATAAGGATTCCGGCGCAGATTTTATCGTTGCGCTGGGCGGTGGTTCTCCTATGGATGTGGCAAAAGCAGTGGGAGTTACGGCTAAATATGGCGGCAGTATTACAGAATATGAGGGGGCACATAAGGTTCCCGGAAAAATTGTTCCGCTGATTGCAATCCCGACTACTGCGGGAACCGGCTCAGAGGTTACGGCATTTTCTGTTATCACTGACCACAGCAGAGATTATAAGCTGACGGTATTCAGTTATGAACTTCTTCCTGCATATGCGATCCTGGATCCTGAACTTCTCACATCTGCTCCGGCATCTGTGGCAGCAGCCTGCGGAATCGATGCATTTATTCATGCGGAGGAGGCTTATGTTTCCACAGCAGCATCTCCTTTTTCTGACGCAATGGCAGAGAAAGCAATGGAGTTGATCGGTGGAAATATCCGCCGTTTTGTGGCAAGACGTACAGATCTGGAAGCTGCAGAGGCAATGCTTACGGGATCTCTTTTTGCAGGAATCGCCTTTTCCTTTGCAAGACTTGGAAATGTCCATGCCATGAGCCATCCGGTAAGTGCTTTCTTTAATGTAGCACATGGAGTGGCAAATGCAGTTCTTCTTCCCGTGATCGCAGAATATAATGCTCTGGCAGATCATGGCAGATATCTGAAGATTTATAATTATATCAGTCCGATCCCTGCATATGAGGATGAATTCGAACCACTGATGCTGGTGGATGCCATCAGGGAATTAAACGAGGATATCGGAATCCCGGAAGACCTGACCACAGCCATCCGCCAGGCAAAGAAGGGAGAAGAGATTTCTGATGAGGAGATTGAAAGCAAGATTGATGCCATGGCAGATGACGCCATGAAGAGCGGAAATATTGCAGTAAATCCAAGATCCTCCAGGAAACAGGATATTGTGGAATTGTATCATAAGGCTTTATAAATTCAGATAAAGAGGAATGCAGTATTTTATGTAATTGCTACAGGTTAACAGAAGGTATTGATTAAAATATCTGCTATTATAAAAAACGTGCAGAAACATTGAAGTCGACAGATAACTTCAGGTTTGAAGATTTATCTCGATTTTAAAATGTATCTGCACGTTGTTTTTTTGAGAAATTTCCATTGTATAACTTGCCTGATAGAAAGAAAGATTATATAGTATTAATCAAAATATAGTAAAGTAATGTGAGTCAAAATATTGATTGTTCAGGAGGATTTTATGGCAAAGAAGAAAATATATGCAGTACGCAAGGGACATAAAACAGGACTTTTTGCTACATGGGCGGAGTGCCAGAAGGCAGTAAGCGGATATTCAGGAGCTGAGTTTCGGGGATTTACAGAGAAAGAGGAAGCATTGGCTTTTCTGAACATGGAGACAACAGGAAATGTATCCGGTGATAAAGCAAAAGAGGCGGCAGGAATCGTGGAAGTACCTGAAAATATGGTCATTGCTTATGTAGATGGAAGTTTCGAGAAAAGTATTGGCAGATATGCCTTTGGTTGTGTGATCCTTACACCGGATGGACAGGAAATCCGTAAATCCGGCAGTGGCAGTGATTCTGCAGGAGTCGCGATCCGAAATGTGGCAGGAGAGATGCTTGGTTCCATGACTGCAGTAAACTGGGCCATAGAAAACAAATATCCAGCTGTGGAAATCCGCTATGATTACGAAGGTGTAGAGAAGTGGGTAACAGGTGTGTGGAGAGCCAAAACACCTCTGACCAGCAAATATGCTGCTCATATGCAGGAAGCAGGAAAGAAAGTAAAGATTTCTTTTTGTAAAATAGCAGCTCATACGGGCAATCACTACAATGAAGAGGCAGATCAGCTGGCTAAGAGTGCATTGCTTAAAATGGATGAAGAAGTACGAATATAAAAATTTTATCACTGAAAGGCGATTTCCAAAGGGATGAAAAATTTATGTGGATGACAATTTGAGTGATCCTCAGGGAAATCAATATACGGAAGTGGAAAAATAAAAAGCAGCTGTGTTACCATTGAAACTGTTAGCTGAAATTTTTATCAAGTAACAGTTTCAATTGACAGGTAACGCAGCTGTTTTTGCTTATGAAAGTGTCATATCCCCGTCTTTCACCCATCCAAGCTTACGGATAAACATGTTGATGAACGGACACAGGATTGCAGGCAGGATAAAGGAAATCAGCAAAAGTCCGGCCCAGTCCCAGCCTGTGACAGCTGTTTTTGTTCCTGCGGCAATATCATTCATCCATCCGGTGTAGACACCAATCTGTCCTACGAAACCGCAGGTACCCATACCGGAAGAAACCGGAGTACCGTTCATCTGAAGTTTGAACAGACAGGTTGCAAGAGGTCCGGTGATGGCAGAAGTAAGGATCGGTGCAATCCAGATGCGTGGATTTTTTACGATATTTCCCATCTGGAGCATGGATGTTCCGATTCCCTGAGAAACAAGTCCGCCCCATTTGTTCTCACGGAAGGACATTACTGCGAAACCTACCATCTGTGCGCAGCATCCTGCAACAGCAGCTCCTCCGGCAAGTCCGGTAAGGCCAAGCGCAGCACAGATGGCGGCAGATGAGATAGGAAGTGTCAGTGCAATACCCACGAATACAGAAACAAGGATTCCCATCAGGAACGGCTGCAGGTTGGTTGCCCACATAATAATATTTCCCACTTTCATTGCTGCACTTCCAAGTGCCGGAGCCCACCACGCGGACAGGGCAACACCTACACCGATCGTGACAAGTGGAGTGACCAGAATATCAATTTTGGTTTCCTTAGATACTGCTTTTCCGATTTCGGAAGCGAAGATGGCTACAAATAATACAGCCAGCGGTCCGCCTGCACCGCCTAATGCGTTAGATGCAAAGCCAACAGTGATCAATGAAAACAACACCAACGGCGGACAATGCAGCGCATAGCCGATGGCGACAGCCATGGCAGGACCACTCATTGCAGATGCCAGAGAGCCTACGGTATACTGGGTGTCGTTTACAGTTGCCACAGCAGTGGTCAGAAATGAAATATGAAACTGTGTTCCAAGTGTGTTGATGATCGTGCCAATCAGCAGGGAGCAGAAAAGACCCTGCGCCATGGCACCAAGGGCATCGATTCCATAACGTTTTATGGAGATTTCGATGTCTTTACGTCTGAGAAATGCTTTTAACTTTTCCATAGATTATATTTTCTCCTGTTTTTATTGTGTATAGAAGGGTGTATATACACCTATATACGTTTTTCTCATTATAGTCACATTCACGGAGTAAATCAAGTAGTTTTGTAACTGTTCACACACCACTATCCTGAGAGGCGTTTTGGCATGAATATGCCAAAATCACAAGACATACAAGCCAAAATTCCATTGCCGCAGGCAATCTGGAATGAATTTTGGGTACGTTACTGTGAACGGAGTGAACAGTAATGTAATTTTAAAATAGTGGAAAACAATTTACAGAAAGAATATTGTAAAGTATTTTACTGTCTGATATGATAGAAAGAGTTAATTTTACGGAGGAAAAAAGATGAGTGAATGGATCAGAAAAATAAACTGGAAGTATGTGGTCGTAATGTTGATTGGAAATATAATCCTTGGTCTGGGAATTGCGATATTTAAACTTTCCGGACTTGGAAATGACCCTTTCAGCGGAATGGTAATGGCACTGGCAGAATGTGTGGGAATTGAATATGCCCGTTTTTTAATTCTTCTGAATCTGGGATTTTTTGTAATAGAAATTATCTGGGGAAGAAAGCTTATCGGATTGGGAACGATCATAAATGCGTTATTCCTTGGATATTTTGTTACATTTTTCTATAACCTGATCACATCTGTGATCGATGCACCGGATCAGATGGCAATGCAGGTGGTTACCGTATTTATTGGAGTTATCATAACAAGCCTTGGAATTTCCATGTACCAGCTTCCGAAACAGGGAGTTGCACCATATGACAGTATTTCCCTGATCATGACAGAGAAATGGCCGAAAATTCCGTATTTCTGGTGCAGAGTATCTAATGATGCGATCAGTGCACTGGTGTGTTGGCTTGCAGGGGGAATCGTCGGACTGGGAACACTGGTCAGTGCATTTGGATTCGGACCTTTTGTTCAGTTTTTCGATACACATTTTACATCAAAAGTGCTGGCAAAGCTGGAAAAATAATAAAAAACTGTCCTGTATATGCACATTATACGTAGAAAATAGGTGCATTACAGAGACAGTTTTTTTATTTGTCAGCCTGTTAACTGCATATATGGCATGCTTCACATGCAGATGGCGTAGTAGCGCATCCTCCCATAGCAGTTTCACGCAGTTCTGCAGGAAGCTTTTTACCCACGGTAAACATCGTCTGGATCATTTCGTCCAGAGGAATCAACTGCGGGATTCCTGCGAGAGCCATTTCTGCGGCAATTATAGCGTTTGCCACACCTGCAGCATTTCTGTTCTGACATGGATATTCTACCAGACCACCGACCGGATCGCATACCAGACCAAGCATGTTCATAAGAACAGTAGATGCAGCAAAAGTACATTCTTTCGGTGAACCTCCCATCAGCTCTACAGCAGCAGATGCAGCCATTGCAGATGCAACCCCTACCTCGGCCTGGCATCCGCCTACCGCACCTGCAACAGTTGCATTTCGCATTGCCAGATAACCAATGGCACTTGCGTTAAATAATGCCCGTATAATCTCTTCATCAGAGAATTGATAATGTTCCTGCATTGCCAGCATCAGCCCCGGTACGATTCCGGCAGAACCGGCAGTAGGAGAGGCCACGATCAGCCCCATGGAGGCATTCGTTTCCAGTGTAGCCATAGCATAAGTAATTGCCTTCTGAAGCAGATTTCCGCAGAGACCTTTTTTCTCCTGAGCGTGGAGACTCAGCTTTCTGGCTTCGCCGCCGATCAGACCACCCATAGATTTTACCGGCTGTCTGATTGGTGAGAAAGCAGCATCTTTCATAATTCCCAGTACTCGTGTCATTTTTTTATTTACAATCTCAGAGGCTGTTTCGCCAAGCTCAATCTCACGGATACGCATAATCTCTGAGATAGGAAGATTTTTTTCTTCACAGAGTGCTAAGAGTTCATTTGCATTTTTAAAATCCATGATAAAAATCCTCCTTTCTTTACATCTGTACGATCATAACTTCATGAATATTCGGGTTCTCGCGAATCGCAGGAACGATATTCTCAGGAAGTTTGCCGTCAGATTCTACGATTGTATAAGCAATCTCTCCCTTGCTTTCACGGAACAGACGCATAAATGCAATATTGATATTGCGGTCACTCAGGCATTTGGTAATATAGGCCACAACGCCGGGAGTGTCCTGATGAATCACGATCACTGCACTGTACTCGCCTGTAAAGTCTACCTGTACGTGATTGATATCTACAATACGGACCTTGCCTCCTCCAAGGGATTCGCCGCGTACGGTCATTTTCTGGCCTTTTTCATTTTCCATGCAGATATCTACGGTGTTCGGATGAATATCTGTTTCCTGCTCATTTGGAGTGAAAGAGAATTTCAGACCTTTTTCATGAGCAATATCAAAAGAATTTCGGATGCGCATATCATCGGTAGAGAATCCCATAATACCACCCAGCAGAGCTCGGTCAGTACCGTGACCATGGTAAGTTTTTGCAAAAGAGCCGTACAGGATGAAGTCGGCTCTCTTTAACGGGCCTTCGATCATTTTCTGGGCAAGATAGGAAATACGCGCCGCACCTGCGGTATGTGAACTTGAAGGACCGATCATGTTCGGCCCCATAACATCAAACACACTGATAAATGACATATTTTTTCTCCTGTGAATATCAATTATAGTCTTGCATGTTTATGGCAATAATCTTATTATTTGTAAATTTCTGATTATATTCTATCATTTAGGAATAAAAGAAGCAAACTTATCGTTAACATTAACAAAAATTAATGTAAAAAATGAGAAAACAGGGTTGCTTTTTCTCTACTGGGCGGTTACAATAACTGTGCAAATTGAAAATAATTTTAAAAATGCTGTTTCAAAATAGGGAACAGCATAAAATTTGCTGTTAGAAATCAGATTCCCGAAAACAGGGTCTGATATCCGAAATCGTAAATTTTAAAGAAAAGGCAGGTGGAACAGAATGGATAATTGCGATTCTCATGGGCGAAGTAGTAGCACAGGATCTGAATTAAAAAGAGTATATGAGTATAGCAGCCGTTTTTGTTCTGCTGTAGTCATATATTTTCAGGATTTTCCATGTATGCATATAAAATAGAAGTTTTTTACTGTCTGTGATCTGACAGTTTCTGTATGTGGAAGATCGGATGTCTTTTTCATTTCTTATCCTGTATTTATGAAATTCCCCCGAATCATGCAATTACATATTGAGCAGTAATGATCCGGCGAAGATGCCGGACAGTTACGGACAGCGGATGAATAGCAGGTTATGGCATAATACCCTGCAGTTTATTGTGCTGGAAAAAGCATGGAAGAAATGGCAGTAAAATGTAATAAATAACAGACTGCTTTCTTTTGGTGTGCTTTTATGCAAAAAAACGGAGGATGAAAGAATGGAGAAAAGAGTACAGGATTATTCCAAAGAAATTCTGAAGATCATCCGCAGCAACACCTCTCCAGCCGTTATGGGAGGAAGGCTGCAGGATTATCATGAGAATGATCTGGCAGATGTAATGCCAAAACTGACTGTACAGGAGCGGTGCAAGCTGTACCGTATCCTGGATACAGATATGCTCTCTGATATTTTTGAATATACAGATGAGGAGAATGCAGCAGAGTATCTGAATGAAATGGATGTGAGAAAAGCAGCAGCCATTTTATCCAGAATGGAGACAGATGCTCTTGCAGATGTATTAAATAAAGTTGAAAAAACAAAGAAAAAAATACTGATCGATCTGCTTGAACCTGAGGTTCGACGTGATGTGGAGATGATCGCATCCTTTGATGAGGATGAGATCGGAAGCCGCATGACAACAAATTATATTGTGATCACAGATAAACTGACAGTTAAGCAGGCAATGAGCAGTCTGATCGAACAGGCTGCAAAAAATGACAATATCTCCACTATTTTTGTAGTGACAGAGCAGCAGAAATTTTATGGGGCTATTAATCTGAAAGAACTGATCATTGCCAGACGCGATGATCTGCTTGAGAATCTGGTGGTGACTTCCTATCCATATGTATATGCGGAAGAGAATATTGATGAATGTATCGAAGAACTGAAAGATTATTCTGAGGATTCTATTCCGGTTCTTGACAACGATAATCAGCTTCTGGGTGTTATCACATCTGCCAGTATCATTGACCTGGTTGATGATGAGATGGGTGATGACTATGCGAAGCTGGCCGGTCTGACTGCAGAAGAGGATTTAAAGGAGCCACTGAAAGAAAGTATGAAGAAACGTCTGCCCTGGCTGATCATTCTTCTGGGACTTGGCATGGTAGTTTCTTCAGTGGTAGGAATTTTTGAGAAGGTGGTGACTGCACTTCCGATCATTATGTGCTTCCAGTCTTTGATCCTTGATATGGCAGGTAATGTGGGTACCCAGTCTCTGGCTGTGACGATTCGTGTGCTGATGGATGAATCTCTGACAGGTAAGCAGAAACTGGAACTTGTGTGGAAGGAAATGAGAATTGGTCTGTGTAATGGCGGACTTCTTGGAATTCTGTCTTTTGCGCTGATCGGATTGTATATTTATCTGTTTAAAGGAAAAACACTTTTGTTTTCCTATGCAGTATCCGGATGTATCGGTGTGGCACTGTTGCTGGCTATGTTGATCTCCAGTGCAGTAGGCACCTGTATTCCATTGTTCTTTAAGAAGATCAATATTGACCCGGCAGTAGCATCAGGTCCGCTGATTACAACAGTGAATGACCTTGTTGCAGTAATTACCTATTATGGCCTGAGCTGGCTGTTCTTATTAAAAATGCTGAATCTTGCAGGCTGAATTTCAGATAATAAAAACAGGTCCTGTATCTTTGATTATAAGATATTGGATCTGTTTTTTGTTTGAATTCGGCTGCCGTAGTTAATTACTATAAATTACAAATGCAATGTCTGATATTTGCAATCTGGAATAAATTTTGTGAAATAAGGAAAATAGCAGTTGACATTATTCCGGGGATATGCAAATAATATATTGCAATTAGTGTTTACCTGATCTGACGATTGAAAGAGGCAAGTCGTTATTTGGGTTTACAAAGCGTATAAACGTTACTGAGAACGGAGTAAACAGTAACAAATAAACAGCGGTGCAGGAAATATTAACGGTAAACAGTAATAAGAGATTGAAAATATAATATATATAATGTATCTGTGAATCAACTTGTTGGTACACCAGGCAACACAGATACAGTATCGGCAAAACAGTCGAAAGGCTGCGGCGCAAAGCTAAAGGGCCTGTAAAATGGCAGCCAGTTGCATTTATACAGAGAGTAATGTCTTGTTGTATTGTAGCGGGCATTATTCTCTTTTATTTTAAAGAAAGGTTGAGAATATCATGTCAGAGCATAGGTGTATGCTTAACAAAATGAATAAGATTGAAATATATGTCGCAAATGAAGATACGGATATTAATCCTTCAGTTCAGGAAGCTATTGAATATGTACTGAAACAGAATGATCCGGTGGGAACAGTCGCCGGTTATTATGATGAGAAGCTGACAATCTGGAGTGTAAGTAACTATTTTCTGCAGCTTTTGGGGTGGGATGACCTTGATGAATTTATGAAAGCATCAGACGGCTCTATGCTCAGTGTGGTCTGTAATGAGCAAAAGCATATATTTTCACCGGAAAGACTTCATGATTTACAGGGTTCTCACATCTTGTATCTGACAGACAGTAAAGGTTTATCAATACCGGTAAGGATTGTGAAGGCAGATGCCAGGGATAATAAAGGACGGCCAATCTGGGTATTATCTGTCAGATCTGCTCACTTTGCCCGGAATCAGGAAGCAAGGGAAGCTGCTTTTCACCGGGCTTTTACAGATATGAATCTGTGTGAATATTATGTGGATCTTCAGGAAAATACATTTGAATCTATGAAAGTAAAGGGCTCGCTTCAGGAAATTTCCAACAAAAGCCGGACATGGGATGAACTGATACAGATGTTTCTTAATAATTATGTCTGTCCTGAGAGTAAAGAGGCGGTTGCGCAGATTTACAACCGGGAATATATTACGAAGGAACTCAGAAAAATCACAGGGGAACTCAGTCAGGAATGCAAAGCAGTGTTTGACGGAGAGCTGCGTATTATCCGGAATGTAGTGATGGAGGGAGATACAGATGAGAACGGAGAGATCAGACACGCCATGATTTTTCTTCGTGATGTGACGGATTCGAAAAATGCGGAAAAAGAACGCAGAGCGATGTTAAAGCAGAACATCGCCATGGATCAACTTATTCAGGGAGTAACCAGGATTGTAGAGCGTTTTGCAGTTTGTAATCTGGACAGCGGGATATATGAATATTATGAGATGAACAATGAGTCTTATTATAATCCTACAGGTGATTACAGGGAACTTCTTCAGCGTATGTCCGGAGAGTATGTGATACTTACGGAAAAGATAAATATACAGATGGATGATCTGCTTTCACCGGAATATCTGAGAAAGGTTATTATGTCTGAGGATGATCTGTATACCTTTGAATATTGTACTCTTGACAAATCTTCTTATAAAGTAATGTCAGTGATACCTGTGGAATGGAAAGGCAGTATACTGTCCAAAGTAATGTTGATCGCTCAGGATATCGGGCAGAAGCATGAACTTGAGAAGCTGGCAAATACGGATGCACTGACAGGACTTTATAATGAGCGTTATCTTTCCGAAAGATTAAAAAGAAATGGAAAGCTGCATAAAAAATTTGCCATGTTCTATCTGGATCTGGACAGGTTTAAGCCTGTTAATGACACTTATGGACATGACATGGGGGACAGATTGCTGAAGGCGGTTTCCCGGAGATTGTGCAAATGTATCAGGAAGACAGACTATGCTTTCCGTATCGGTGGAGATGAATTTTCCCTGATCATTGAGGAGGGCAATATTAATGATGAATTCTGTGAGATGATGGTCAGAAGAATAAAAAGAGTCATTGACCGGCCTTTTAACATAGAGGGTCGTCTGCTGAGCGTGGATACAAGCTGTGGCTATGCCATTTATCCGGAACACAGCCAGAAGATCGATGAAATCCGCATTATGGCAGATCACAGAATGTATGAAGATAAAACTCAAAATAGAAAAAAGGGTTAATGGCGGATAAAAACAGAAAGAGGGATAAAATCTTTATGGATTTAAAACAATTACAGTATTTCGTAGTATGTGCGCAGACTGGTTCATTCAGTGATGCTGCGAAAAATCTGTATTCTACACAGCCCAGTGTCAGCAAGGTAATCAAGGGACTGGAAGATACGCTGGGAATGCAGCTTTTTGAACGACTGCCAAGAGGAATCAGACTGACAGTACAGGGGCATAAGATGTATGAATATGCGTCGAAAATTATAAATGAAGTAAATGTTCTGGAAAATATGGCTTCCAGCGGAATGACAAAATGGATCCGGATATCTTTAAATCCCAGCTCCTGGTTTGCCAATCAATTTGTAGACTTTTATAATGAAACCTATGAAAAAAAATATCATTTCCAGGTAACAACAGCAGGTGTACAAAGCGTAATGGAAAGAGTCCGGGATTATATGGATGATATTGGTTTTGTATATATCCTCAGTCAGCAGAAGGAAAATTTCCTGTATGAATTGTCAAAAAACAAAATGCATTTCGAACCTATCTATGAAACAGATGTAATGCTGTATCCGGGAGGGCTGACAGAGCTTTACAATTCCGGCAAAGAGAGGGCAGAACTGGAAGACCTGGAGGGAATCCGTTTTATACAGAATTATCAGGATGAATTTTTTGACATCGGTGCTGTAAAAGAAGATGCATTCCAATGGAAGGATATTGATATTTCCGTGCTGACCAACAGTGATTATATTATGGAAAAAATGCTGAAGAACAGTAAGGTGGCAAATATAAGCGGAAGTTACCTGTCAGAAAACAAAGAAGGAACTACACCGGGAATCCCTCTGGATCTTGGAGACAGTAAAGTGATTTTTGGTTTTATACTCCACAAAGGAGAAGCAATGGATGAGAGTGTGGCAGAGCTTGTGGAGTTTTTAAAGAGCAGACTGCCGAAGCATTAATTGCCGAAGCATTAATAAAAATTGCAGTTGACTTTTTAACTTATTTTGCATATACTAATAGTAGCTAAGAAATGAAGTGAAATTTCCATGAAGCGAAACGAAAGCCCTCAGAGTTGCCGCTCTGAGGGCTTTCTTGCTCGTTACGGGGAGCTGTTCCGTTTAGACTGTTGCTGTCTAATGTCCGCTGTCCAGCCATTTGCATATGTAGTAGCTAACTACGCCTGCTATGACAGAGACAAGAAATGAAGTAAAAATTGCTTCCATGAAACTCACCTCCTTCCTGCTGGAGGTTCGACAGCTCTTGTAGTATAACATAGTTTAGAACAAAATGGGATGGTTGTTTTAAATTATTGCTGATATTAAAAAAACCTATTCCAAAAATGACGATAGATATTCAAATTAAGAATAGCTCATAACCCCCCGGGTGGGTTGTGGGCTGTTTTTGCTTTTGTTAAACTGAGTGGAGGCTAATTAGGAGTACAATTTTGAAAAATTATAAAATGGAGATACTCAAATGAAAAAATATGCATTCAGACGACTGCTCCAGCTGATTCCCATTTTGTTTGCGATTACTTTTCTCTCCTATGGCATGATGCGGATTGCGGGAAGTGATGTAGTAACACAAAAAATGGAAAATACAGGACAGATCCTGTCAGAAGATAAGTTAAATGCAGCCAGAGAACAGCTGGGACTGGACAAACCATTTCTGACCCAGTATTTTGTGTGGCTTGGGAAACTGCTTCATGGAGATATGGGAAACAGCTATGTATCCAGTCTTCCGGTTTTTGACACGTTCATATCAAAGCTTCCGGCAACGCTGCTTCTTACAGTGACATCTATTTTGCTGACCATCATCATATCAATCCCTCTGGGGATTCTGTCAGCAGTGAAACAGAATACGATTACGGATTATCTGATCCGTTTATGCAGCTTTATAGGAAACAGTCTTCCTAATTTTTTTGTATCATTGCTGTTGATGTATTTTCTTGCGATCAGGTTGCGGATTTTTCCGGTTATATCCAAAGATGTAAGTTTAAAGAGTGTGGCAATGCCGGCAATCACTCTGGCAATTGCCATGTCGGCCAAGTATCTTCGCCAGGTCCGTGCAACTGTGCTGGATGAACTGAGTAAAGATTATGTGGCAGGAGCGAAAGCAAGAGGAGTAAAGTTTTCTGTCACTCTTTGGAAAAGTATTATGAAGGCTTCGCTGGTAACCATCATTACCTTGCTGATGCTGTCAGTGGGAAATCTGCTGGGAGGAACTGCAATCGTAGAATCAATCTTTATGTGGGATGGAGTTGGAAAGATGGCAGTAGATGCTATCTCCATGCGTGATTATCCTATTATTCAGGCATATGTTATGTGGATGGCGATCATCTATGTTGTAGTAAATCTGCTTACAGATCTGTCATACCGGTTCCTGGATCCGAGAATCCGTCTGGGAGGTGTGAAACAATGAGTGAAAAGCAGAATAAAAATGTGACAGTGCGTGTACAGAAGATTAAGAAAAACCATATAAAACAAAAGCTGGTCTTTTTTCTTATTCTGGCAATAGGGCTTGTGATACTTGCAGTTTTTTCAGAGCATCTCTGTCCATATGACCCTTATGCACAGGATCTGGCAAGTGCACTTCAGCCCCCCAGTCTTCAGCATCCTATGGGAACAGATACATATGGGAGAGATATGCTGTCCAGAGTTATAAGTGGTGCAAGAGCCAGTATTTTTTCGACCTTTATCCTGGTTGCTGTGATTTTTGTGTTAGGAACAGCTGTGGGTGTATGCTGCGGATATTTTGGCGGAGCTGCAGATACTGTTATGATGAGAATCTCAGATATATGTCTTGCTTTCCCTGGGCTTGTATTTGCCATGGCGATTGCAGCTATTCTTGGGGGAGGCATTCAGAATGCTGTTATAGCACTGGCAGTAGTAAGCTGGCCGAAATATTCACGTATTGCCAGAGGGCAGACTCTGGCATTAAAAGAGGAACCCTATATTCATGCTGCCATACTGGCAGGTGACAGCTCAGGTCAGATTATGCTCAGACATATTCTTCCAAATATGCTGGGCCCTGTTCTGGTAACAGCCATGCTTGATATCGGTACCATGATGATGGAACTTGCAGGTCTGTCATTTCTTGGACTGGGAGCACAGATTCCCATGGCTGAATGGGGAAGTATGATGAGCAGCGGACGAAGTATGATCCAAACATATCCATGGGTAGTATTATCACCTGGAATTGCAATTTTTATATCTGTGGCAATTTTCAATCTGTTAGGTGATACAGTTCGTGACTATCTGGATCCTAAGAACAGCCGTTCATGATAAGTAATATGAAAACAAACGAGGAGGAAAGAAAATGAGAACAAAGAAATTTCTGGCAATGGCAATTGCCCTGGGGCTGGCAGTAGGAATGACAGCTATGCCAACACTGGCAGCAGAAAAAAAGACATTGGTATTTGGCGATACCACCTTTAATGCGGAAAATGAGGAGGCAGATATTAATCCTCAGAATACCTATGCAGGATGGGCTTGCATCCGTTATGGAGTAGGGGAAACTCTTTTCCGTTATTCTGATACAATGGAAATAGAGCCATGGATCGCAAAAGAGTATGAAAATATTGACGAGCTGACCTGGAAGATCACACTGAACGACGGAGTTGTGTTTTCCAATGGACGTGCCTGTGACGGAGAAGCAGTAAAGGAAAGCCTGGAGGCTTTGGTTGCCAATCATGAGCGTGCAGCAGGAGATCTTTGCATTGATACTATCGAGGCAGATGGAAATACTGTTACCATAAAGACTACAGAACCGAAGCCTGCACTGATCAATTATCTCAGTGATCCTTATGGATGTATTATTGATATGCAGGCAGGTATCAGTGATGATGGTATAGTGATCGGTACAGGTCCTTATGTGGCAACTGAACTGGTGACAGATGATCATGTTAATCTTGTAAAGAATGAAAACTACTGGAACGGAGATGTGAATGTGGATGAGATCACTGTCCGTACAATCTCTGACGGTGATACACTGGCAATGGCTCTTCAGGCAGGGGAGATTAATGCTGCCTATGGTATGGCATATGCAAGCTATCCTTTATTTGAAAATGATGACTTTACATTTACCAGTACAGCTACAAGCCGTGCATTCTATGCGTGGATGAACTTTGAAAGTCCTGTAACATCTGACCCGGCAGTGCGTAAAGCAATTGCCATGGGTATTGATAAGGACAGCTTTGTGTCTGTGCTTCTGAATGGATATGGATATCCTGCAGTCGGTGTTTTCCCGGATACCTTCTCTTTTGGAGGGCAGAATCTGACAACAGAGAGCTATGATCCTGATGGGGCAAAGAAGGTTCTGGAGGAAGCAGGATGGGTGGATTCTGATGGTGACGGTATCCGTGAAAAAGACGGACAGAAACTGGAGATCCGCTGGCTTACTTATCCCAGCCGTCAGGAGCTTCCGCTTCTTGCAGAGTCTGCACAGGCAACCTTAAAAGAAATCGGTATGGATGTTCAGATAAATTGTACCTCTGATAATAATACTATCCGTAAAGACCCTGCATTATGGGATGTATATGCAAGTGCCATGGTAACTGCACCTACAGGAGATCCGGAGTATTTCTTCACTTCCTGCACACTGGATGAATCTGCAAGCAATAACGGACATTATCACAGTGATAAACTGGAAGATCTGGAAAAACAGATGAAGCAAGAATTCGACGCAGATAAGCGTTCAGATCTGGCGATTCAGATGCAGCAGACAATCCTGGATGACAATGCCTATGTATTCTGCTCTTACCTGAGAATGAGTATGATCATGCAGTCTAATGTAACAGGACTGACTGCACATCCATGTGATTATTATGAACTGACAGCGGATTTGGATATCAACTAAACTGTAACAATAAATGAAGAATATGTGAACGATGATATTTCAGGGGCAAAAGATATTTTGCCCCTGATTTGGTAAGTATTAACAAGGATGGTTTACAGAAATGGATAGAAAAATACTGACCTACGATTCCGTAGAGATATCATTTGGCGGGAAAGCGGTGGTTCATGATGTGAGCTTCTCTCTTGAACATGGAGAGATACTTGGCCTTGTGGGAGAATCCGGCAGTGGGAAAAGCACCCTGATCAAAGCCGCAATGGGACTTCTGGGACCGGATGGTCTTGTGACAAGAGGAGATATCCGATATATGAATCAGAATATTCTGGATATACCGGAGAAAGAAAAAAGAAAGATCAGAGGTGCAGGAATTGGCATGATCTTTCAGGATGCAGGTGCTTCCCTGTGCCCGATCCGCACCATTGGAGAACAGATTTATGAAAGTATGCGTGTACATACGAAGATAACAAGAAGTGAGGCCAAAAGCAGGGCAATGGATCTGTTTGATAAACTGAACTTTAAGGACAGTCAGCGTGTGTGGGACAGTTATCCATTTGAACTGTCAGGCGGAATGAATCAGAGAGCAGGTATTGCAATTGCCATGCTTATGAATCCGCCCATCCTATTTGCGGATGAACCGACCAGTGCTCTGGATGTGTCTGTACAGCGTCAGGTTGTAAGGGAAATGCTTAAGTTAAGAGAGTTGTTTGGAACTGCAATTGTGATCGTGACACATGATATCGGGGTAGTCCGGGCAATGGCAGATACTGTGTTGGTTTTGAAAAATGGAAAAACAGTAGAATATGGCACAGCAGACCGTGTACTGGATCATCCCCGGGATCCGTATACCAGGAAATTGCTGGAGGCTGTACCAAAGCTGCAAAGGAAGGTCAGAGTATGAGCATACTTTTAGAGGCAGAACATTTAACAAAAATATTTACCCAGAGAGGAAAAAATCCTTTTAAAGCAGTAAATGATGTAAGCTTTACACTAAAAAAAGGAGAAACGCTGGGAATCGTAGGAGAATCCGGCAGTGGGAAAAGTACAATAGCAAAGCTGCTCACCCGGCTGACTGATATCACAGAGGGTACATTGAAATTTGAAGGAAAAGATATTACAAGACTGAAACAAAGTCAGCTGAAAGAGGTATATGGAGATATACAGATGGTTTTTCAGAATCCGGTGGGTTCTTTTGATCCCAGAAGGACACTGGGTGACGGAATTGGTGAGAGTCTTAGAAACCGTGGAATGAAAAAGGCTGATGTGGAGAAAAGAGTAGCAGAATTGCTTGAGCAGTGCGGCCTTGAGAAGGAATATGCAAAAAGATATCCTCATGAGGTAAGTGGCGGACAGTGTCAGCGGGCTGCGATAGCAAGAGCTCTGGCAGTAAAACCAAAAGTTCTGATCTGTGATGAGGCAACCAGTGCTCTGGATGTAACCATACAGAAACAGATCATGGAACTTCTGGAAGACTTGAAAGAGAAGAATGGGCTGTCTTTTATTTTTATTTGTCATAATCTGGCCCTTGTTCAAATGTTCTGTGACAGGGTTCTGGTACTGTATGAGGGAAAAGTAGTGGAAAGCGGAATTCCCGATGATATCATTAATGAACCAAAAGAAGAATATACGCGGAGACTGGTGGATGCGGTACTTTCGTGATGGTGTTCTTAAAATGATTATAAAAAAGGTACTTCCCGGAGATGGAAGTACTTTTTTATATCATAATTCCGGATCATTTCATGGCAAGGTGAATCCTTTTTCTGTTGTAGACCAGATGAAGATACATGGCATCCTGTGCGCGGAGCGGGTCGTGGGCTGCGATAGCATCTGCAATCTCACGATGAGTTTCGATAGTCTCCTTATGCAGAGTATTTCCGGTGCTTTCCACAAAAAGAGGAATCGAGCTGTTGATCACCGGAATCAGTCTTGGCACCACAACATTCTTACTGCTCAGGGCAATAGCAGCGTGAAATTCAATATCCTTGTGTGTGTGATCCTCATGATTATTCAGTAACACTTCTACTTCATCGCAGAGAGCGGTGATTTTTTTTATGTCTTTTTCTTCTGCATTCGTAGCTGCCATAGCTGCTATGGAAGGCTCCAGAAGGAAACGTACCTCCAGAAGATCATGGATCAGCTTCTGTTTATTTCCGATAAAGGTAAATCCCAGAGGATCCTCTACCATTCCCGGAGAAGAAGCGATATAAGTGCCGGAACCCTGACGTATGGTAACAATGTTTCGTGAAGCAAGCAGCTTCATGGCCTCCCGGACAGAACTTCTTCCTGCATTCAGACGCTCGGAAAGAATTGTTTCATTGGGAAGCTTGTCTCCGGGCTGAAGGTTCTCTTCTAATATAAGTGAAATAATGTCTTCCGAGATTTTCTGGGGAAGACTTTTTTCTTCTAATGAATTCATCATATGATTTACTCCATTTCTAAAAGTGAAATTTCTTAATCTCTATGATAAGGTGTTTTAGAATGAATGTCAAAGCGCTAATATGCACAAAAATAAATGCGAAAATTTAGACAAAATTACAGTATTGCTTTTTTGGAGAATAGAATATATGATAAATACATCAGATGAATTGAAAGGCAAAAAACGAAAAAACGAGTAAATTCAGAAGAAAAACAGAAAATAGATCAGATGTATTTGAAAGAAAGTAGAAAAACATCAGATGAATCAAGGAGGTAAAAGGAAAAAATGGAAGAAACAACTTTTGCGGCAGATCCCATGAGATTAATGATTGCAGCAGCAGTAGGAATCATCGTATTACTGGTACTGATTATCAAGTTCAAACTTCATCCGGTTCTGTCAATGATGATTTCAGCCATTATCATCGGAGTAGGTGCAGGAATGCCCCTTACCATGATTTCCGACACGGTAGAAAAGGGTGTTGGAAAAACACTTCAGGGCATTGCACTTCTGGTAGGTCTTGGCTCCATGTTTGGAGGAATCCTGGAAGTAAGCGGTGGTGCACAGAGAATTGCGGAAACACTGATTGGCAAATTTGGTCAGAAAAAAGCAGGATGGGCACTGGGACTTACAGGACTGGTAATCGGAACTACAGTATTCTTTGAAGCAGGAGTTGTGGTACTGATCCCGTTGGCATTCAGTGTTGCGAAGCAGACAAAAAAATCAACTCTGTACTATGCAATCCCCCTTCTGTCAGGTCTTGCCAGTGGTTACGCTTTTGTACCGCCATCAGCCGGATCTGTACTGGTGGCAAATGCACTGGGCGTAAACCTGGGAACCATGATCATGGTCGGAATTCCTACAGCATTGATCTGTATGCTGGTTTCCGGTATTATCTGGGGCGGATTTATCGGAAATAAGATTTTTACAGAGCTTCCTGCCAATGTAGGTGAGATCAAAGATGACGGAAAAGAACTGCCATCCTTTGGACTGGTACTTGGTGTGATCCTCATACCTCTTGTTTTGATCCTTCTCAGTACCTTATCAAAATATATGCCCCTTCCGGCAGGCGTACAGGATGTATTGGGATTCCTTGGAAAACCATTCCTGGCACTGACAATTGCAACTCTGGCTGCAATGTATTTCCTGGGAATCCGCAGAGGCTTCTCTGGTGCACAGTTAAAGAAAATCCTGGATCACTCCCTCAGACCTGTAGGTATGATTCTTCTGGTTATTGCCAGTGGCGGTGTGATCCGTTGGATGCTGCAGGATTCCGGACTTGGAAATATTATCGGACCTGCTCTTGAGAAAAGCGGACTTCCGCTGATCCTGATCGCATTTTTCATTGCTATTCTTGTCAGAGCTTCAGTGGGAAGCTCCATTGTGGCAATGACAATGGCATCCGGAATTATGGCAACCATGCCTGCAGTTATGGATACCAGTATGCTCTACAGAGCAGCAATGTGCTGCGCTATCTGTGGAGGTGCTACAGCTCTGAGCCATGTAAATGATGCAGGATTCTGGCTGGTAGGAACCTTCCTTGAGATCGACGAGAAAACAACACTGAAATCTTGGACAATTATGGAGACACTGATCGGTGTCACAGCACTTATTGTAAGCCTGGTTATTTCGATTTTTGCATAGGAGGCAGAGAGAATGGTAAAGATACCGGTTTATTTAAGAGATATGTATGACGCGAAACATCTGGTACAGATTGCAGAGAAGCTGCAGAGGTGACGTAGATCTGCTCTGTGGCAGATATGTGGTAGATGCCAAGTCCATGCTTGGGGTATTCAGTCTGCCCACTTTCGAGCAGGTGGAAATAAGTGTAGGAGAAGAAGAAGCAGAATTCGCCAGAGAAAAGCTGGAAAGCCTGAATCTGATTCGAAAATAAATGATATCAGAGTCAAAATACCTTTTGATTCTAACAGTACAAAATTACAGGAGGAAAAAATCATGCAGTTAAAAAGTCAGGAAATGAGAAAGCTTGCACCGGAGCTTGATCCGCTGCGTATTGGTACAGGATGGAAGAAAGAAGACCTGGGAAAAGTACAGGTTATGGTAGAGAGTACATACGGAGACAGCCATCCTGGAAGTGGACATCTGAACATTCTTGTGGAAGAGGTTCGCAAGGGAATTGCTGAGGAAGGCGGATTTGGTGCCCGTTATCACTGCACAGATATCTGTGACGGAGAAAGCCAGGGTACAGATGGAATTAACTATAGTCTTGCCAGTCGTGAAATGATCGCAAACATGATTGAAATTCATGCAAATGCAACACCATTTGATGCAGGAGTTTATCTTTCCAGCTGTGATAAGGGTGTACCCGGAAATCTGATGGGACTTGCAAGAGTTAATATTCCGTCTGTATTTGTACCGGGCGGAACTATGAATGCAGGACCGGAAATGCTGACGCTGGAACAGCTTGGAATGTACAGCGCTAAATTTGAACGTGGCGAAATTGACGAAGAGAAGCTTGACTGGGCAAAATGTAATGCCTGCCCAAGCTGTGGTGCATGTTCCTTTATCGGAACAGCATCTACAATGCAGATCATGGCAGAAGCACTGGGACTTGCACTTCCGGGTACAGCACTGATGCCATCCACAAGTCCGGATCTTCTGGCTTTTGCAAGAGAAGCGGGAAGACAGGCTGTAAGAATCGCACAGATGGAAAATATGCGTCCTTCTGATATTGTAACAATGGACAGCTTTGAGAATGCAATCCTTGTACATGCAGCAATCTCCGGAAGTACAAACTGTCTGCTTCATCTTCCTGCAATTGCTCATGAATTTGGCATTGAGATCACAGGAGACACCTTTGACAGACTTCACAGAAATGCAAGATATCTTCTGGATGTTCGTCCTGCAGGACGCTGGCCTGCAGAATGCTTCTATTATGCAGGTGGTGTACCGGCAATCATGGAAGAGATCAAAGAGCATCTCCATCTGGACGTTATGACAGTTACAGGCAAGACTCTGGGTGAAAACCTTGAAGAACTGAAGAACAACGGATTCTATGAGAAATGTGAGAAGTGGCTTCAGGAATTTAACAAACGATATAATGTAAATCTTACAAAAGAAGATATTATCCGTCCATATGATAAAGCAATCGGAACAGATGGAAGTATTGCGATCCTTCGTGGAAACCTGGCACCGGAAGGCGCAGTAATCAAACACACTGCATGCCCGAAAGAAATGTTTAAATCCGTTCTTCGCGCAAGACCTTTTGACAGCGAGGAAGAATGCCTGGATGCAGTACTGAAACATAAGGTTCAGAAAGGTGATGCTGTATTTATCCGTTACGAGGGACCGAAAGGAAGCGGAATGCCGGAAATGTTCTATACTTCCGAAGCAATCAGCAGTGATAAAGAACTTGGAAAGAGCATTGCCCTGATCACTGACGGCCGTTTTTCCGGTGCATCTACAGGTCCGGTTATCGGACATTGCAGCCCGGAAGCTGTTGACGGAGGCCCGATTGCACTGGTAGAGGAAGGCGACCTGATCGAAATCGATGTTATGGAAAGAAAATTAAATATCATCGGAATCGCAGGAGAGCGCAAGTCCATGGAAGAAATCGATGAGATTCTTGCAGAAAGACGTAAAAACTGGAAACCAAGAGAAGCAAAATACAAAAAAGGTGTGCTGCGTCTTTTCAGCCAGCATGCAGCAAGCCCTATGAAGGGAGCTTATCTGGAGTATTGATTATGAAGCATAAATTTATTACCATCGGCGAGATTATGCTGCGTCTGACACCGCCGGATTATGAAAAAATCAGAACAGCTACAACCTTTGAAGCAAGATATGGGGGAAGTGAGGCCAATGTGGCCCTTTCCCTTGCAAATCTTGGAATTGATGCCTCATTTTTTACAGTTGTGCCGGATAACAGTCTGGGTAAAAGTGCCGTGCGTATGATGCGAAGCAATGATGTAAACTGTGACAGCATTGTTTATTCCACAGAAGAAGAGACACCTACTCATCGTCTGGGAACCTATTATCTGGAAACCGGATATGGGATCCGCCCGAGCAAGGTAGTTTATGACAGAAAACACAGTGCGTTTTCTGAGTATGATTTCAGTAAGACAGATGTGAAAAAACTGCTGGAAGGGTATACATGGCTTCATTTAAGCGGTATCACTCCTGCTCTTGGAAAAAGCTGCAGGGAACTGATTCTGACCTGTCTGAAAACTGCAAAGGAAATGGGTATGACAGTAAGCTTTGACGGAAACTTCAGAAGCACCTTATGGAGCTGGGAAGAAGCCAGAGATTTCTGCACACTTTGTCTGCCATATGTGGATGTTCTTTTTGGAATTGAACCTTATCATATCTGGAAAAATGAAGAGGATCATGCAGCCGGAGATGTGAAGGACGGTGTTCCTTTCCAGCCCAACTGTGATGAACAGAAAAAAGTATTTGAAGCTTTTGTGGAAAGATATCCAAATATCAAATGCATTGCAAGACATGTGAGATTTGCACACAGCTGCAGTGAAAACAGTCTTTCTGCTTATCTATGGAAAGATGGAAAAATCTATGAAAGCAGACGTCTGACTTTCCACATTCTGGACAGAGTGGGAGGCGGAGATGCATTTGTAAGCGGAATCATCTACGCGTTGATGAATGATTACACACCTGAGGATACAGTAAACTTCGGTGTTGCTGCAAGCGCAGTAAAGCATACAATCCATGGAGACGGAAATATTACAGATGACGTTTCCCTGATCAGACATGTAATGGAAATGAATTTTGATATTAAGAGATAAAACATTATGAAAGGTGAGAAAATTCGAATGAAAGATTTAGCAGAAAGATTTCATGAAGTGGGAGTTGTCCCTGTAGTAGTTCTGGAAGATGTAAAGGATGCAGTGCCGCTTGCCCAGGCGCTTGTAGAAGGAGGACTTCCATGTGCAGAAGTAACTTTCCGTACAGCGGCAGCAGAAGAGTCTATCCGTCTGATGACTGAAAAATTTCCGGAAATGCTGGTTGGAGCCGGAACTGTACTTACCACAGAACAGGTGGATGCAGCTGTGAAAGCAGGTGCAAAGTTTATTGTAAGCCCTGGTTTTGATCCGGAGATTGTAGATTATTGCCTAAAAAAAGAGATTCCTGTTTTACCGGGATGCATTTCTCCTTCTGAAGTAGCACAGGCAGTGAAACGTGGCCTGAAAACTGTAAAATTCTTCCCGGCAGAACAGGCAGGAGGAGTTGCCATGATTAAAGCTATGGCAGCACCTTACACAGGAATTAAATTTATGCCTACAGGTGGAATTAATGCAAAGAATCTGGAGGATTATCTTTCTTTTGACAAGATCGTATGCTGCGGCGGAAGCTGGATGGTAAAAGGAGAGCTTGTAAAAGCAGGCGCATTTGACAAAATTAAAGAGCTGACAGCAGAAGCCAGAAATCTGGTTGAATCTATCCGAAAATAATCGGTGCTGTTACACATATTCACAGACAGGGACAGGAGTCGTTTATGATCTCCTGTCCCTTCATTATATTTCGAGTATTTTCAAACATACTCTAACAGATACACGAGGAACGAAATAGTTTTACAGTATTAAAAAAGTACTTCCTGCGGATAGAAGTACTTTTTCTAATGAGTTTTTAGATGCGCATTGCGCGGAGGTCTGTGCACCTTTATTTGTTGTCTGACACAAATCTTTGTGCGGATACATGAATCATTAAGTATCTCGCTGACTGATATTTAATGATCTCTGCATTGATTATATTTTAACAAAATTATGGGAAAGAACAAGCCTCCCAGGGGGATTTCAAACCATGAAAAAAGTAGTATGAACTATGCAATATATGAATAGGTAAATATCCCCCAGGGGTGTTTGACAATTGTTTACGATCTGAATTTTACTTAGTTACTGTAGCCAAAAGTGCTTTAATATCTTCCAGATCATCAGCAAAATAAATTCCCTGCTGACGATTTTCTGAGGACAGCCCCATCTTGATCATATGGTCAAGAAGCTGCTTCAGGCTGTCATAATATCCATTCAGATTATACAGAATACAGGGGGCATCCAGGTGTTTGAGGGAAACCATGGACATAACTTCTGTGATTTCCTCCAGAGTACCGGTGCCTCCTGGAAATGCAATAAATGCATCACCAAGTTCAATCATTTTTGCTTTTCTTTCAGCCATATCTTTTGTGACGATCAGTTTTGTGATCTCATCATACTGCAGTTCAGAATCTATAAAAAACTGTGGTTCCACGCCTGTTACTTTTCCTCCGGCATTCAGCACACTTTCTGCTATCTGTCCCATAAGACCGGACTTTGAACCTCCATATACCAGAGAATTTCCGCTTTCTCCAATCCATGTACCAAGTTCCCGGACAGCATTTCCAAGTGCCGGATCATTCCCCTCCAAAGCTCCAAGATAAACAGTAATATTCATTGTAATTTCCTTTCTTTTTTCATGTACAGGTAATTGTTTTATATAACTGCCTCAAATAACATTACCATCAGCGGCATTGTAATAATTGAGAACAGTGTAGTCATGACATTGATGGCACTGGCATAGCGTGAATCATTTCCGTATACCTGGCACATCTGGGTTATTGTGGAAGCAGACGGTGTGATGATCGCCAGAAAGACAATAAGCATAATTTTATTTCCGTCTGCAGAGAACATAGCCAGATGGCTGATCTTAATCATTACAAGTGCAAGCAAAGGCACTGCAATCAGACGAAGAAATGATACAAAATATACTCTTTTGTCAGCAAAAATCTGTTTCAGATTCATTCCTGCAAACAGCATACCGGTTACGATCATACTGGCCGGTCCTATCATGCTGCCCACTGAGCCAAGAGTATTATTGATGATCTCCGGCAAATGGATTTTTGCGAAAAAAAGTACAACACCGATAAAAATAGAAATCATGTTAATATTTAACACAATCTTTTTCCAGTCGTAGGAAGATTCCCGGCTGATAATCTTTTTGCAGTGTGTCCACAGAAAGATAAGTTGCACACTCATAAAAACACATCCATATAAAACCCAGTCCTGTCCAAGAATAAAGGTCACAATGGGTACGATCAAATTTCCTGAATTAGAATAATAAACAGAAGCAATTTCCACTTCATTCAGATGCAAAAGCTTTCCGGATATGGAGATAATGATCAGGAGAAGAACCTGGGTCATGACAGATGCAGCCAGAGCAAGCAGCAATCCCTTTACAGTATCCATCGTGTAATCTACCTGAAAAGCATTGATGATTACACAGGGAATGATCAGATAGAGAATGATTTTGGATAAAATCTTGCTGTCTTCATCTTTTACAAGCCTAACTTTCACGATCAAATATCCCATGAAGATCATAAGAAATAATTGAATGATCTGTTCCATGAGCAGTATGCTGATATTCATAAACTTATCCACCTCGTATTCTTAAAAATGTCCGTCATCGGAAATATTGTATTTACCCGATTTCTGATGTCGGAACTCATTATAGAACTTTCCCGGTTGCGGTTCAATAGTAATGTGCGAACAGAAACAGTTGCTGACAATATTTTACAGGAAGCAAACCACAGATTTGAGAAAGTGTTTCAGATTATATTATCAGACAGTTTTTCAGCGGAAATCTTACAGAATAGCATTCATAGTATACGTCAGGTTTATTGTTTATCAATAACGGCATCCGGAGAATTAAAGGATTACGAAGCAGATCTTAGCTGATTCTTTCTGGACATTCTGATAGTATTATGTCATACTTAAATATGCAGAAGATTGCGGGAGCTGCTTTGCAGCGGAGCAATTCGTGGATAACATCATATGTATTAATTAAAATGAACAGGAGACATCAGCACAATGTTAGATGAAAGGATATATGAGAGTTATATAGGAATCCTGAAGGAAGAAATGGTTCCTGCAATGGGGTGTACAGAACCGATCGCGCTGGCATATGGAGCAGCCAGAGCACGAGAAGTTTTGGGAAAAGAACCGGAACATATCACTGCAAAATGCAGTGGAAACATTATAAAAAATGTCCGTTGTGTTATCATTCCAAACTCCGGCGGATTGACTGGAATTGAAGCAGGTGTAGTTCTCGGTGCAGTAGCCGGAAACGCATCCCTGAACATGGAAGTTCTTTCGAATGTAAATGAATTTGAAAGAAAGAGATGTCGTGAACTTTTGGATAAAAAGATATGCAAAGTAGAACTTCTGGACTCCCCGGCAGTCCTGCACTTTATCATAGAAATGCAGGCAGGGGATGACACAGTAAGTCTGGGCAGATCAAATACGATGATATAAATGTAACAAAGATCGTAAAGAACCAGGAAGTCCTGCTGGATTCAGATCATAAATCCGGTGAAACTCCGGCTGCAGCAGACAGAACTCTGCTCAATCTGGAAGACATTAAAACATTTGCAGATACTGTAGAAATTGATGATGTCAAAGAAATTATAGAAAATCAGATCCGCAGCAATATGGCAATCGCTCATGAAGGAATGACTGGTAAATACGGTCTTGGAATCGGCCGGATAATACGCGAAACCTATTCCAATGATATGCTTACCAAAATGCGCAGCCTCACAGCCGCAGCTTCCGAAGCCAGAATGGGCGGATGCGATATGCCGGTAGTCATCAACTCAGGCAGTGGAAACCAGGGGATTGCCTGTTCCGTACCACTGATCGTGTATGCCAGAGAAATGGAACTTCCGGACTATGTACTTTACCGCGCACTGGTATTTTCTAATCTCTTAACTGTATACCAGAAACAGTATATCGGTAAACTTTCCGCATTTTGCGGTGCGGTATCCGCATCCTGTGCAGCCGGTGCGGGGATTACCTACATGGGAGGTGGCGAACTTTCAGTGATCAAGAAGACCATAGAGAATACTCTTGCCAATATTCCGGGAATCATCTGTGATGGAGCGAAAATATCCTGTGCAGCGAAAATCGCCGCCAGCCTTGATGCTGCATTCCTGGCACATCACCTTGCTATGAACGGTCAGTCCTATGCGCCATATACCGGAATCCTCAAGGAAGAAGCCGGCGAAACCATCAGCTGTGTAGGACAGATCGGCAAAGAAGGAATGAAAGAAACAGACAAAGAAATTCTGCGGATTATGTTAGAGCGTGTTTGATTTTATGACAAAGTAAAAAAGAACGGTATATTCTCCTGCTGAAAAAAAGACATAATTGCACTGGTTTTGTGATAAGACAAGAAAAAATAATGACTATAAATTTCAATTCATCTATTATGTTCATCTGAAAATAGGAATATAAATGACCTGAAACGAAAAAAGTATAATTACGGTCATCTTAAGAAACCGATGAAAATGACCTGAAACGAAAAAAGTACAATTACAGTCATGTATAGAAGAGAATATGAATGACTTAAAACAAGAAAAGCAGAATTACGGTCATCTTAAAATGAAATTATGAATGACTTGGAATAAAGAAAGTGAAGAATAGAGTCAATATAAAGAGATTTTTTGTTTGACTGAATTTGCTGAAAATAAAATTTAAGTCAAGGAACTTGAGAAAGTAAAAAATTTTTACGAGGTAAGCAGATAGATATGACTATATATGAGTATGGAAATCCAGATGCGGATACTGTTTTGATTCAGTTGACTGGTGATCATGAATTATCTGTTCTTAAGAATGAGGTTGAAGAAATCCGAAAAAGGACTTCAACAGATTTCAGACTCATTGCTGCAAAAGTTGATGACTGGAATTATGAGTTGTCTCCATGGAAAGCACCGGCAGTGTTCGGAAATGAAGACTTTGGTGATGGTGCTGTCAGGACACTGGAGCAGATTCTGACATTATGCACAGACAAAAGCAGGACATATTATATCGGGGGATATTCTCTTGCGG
>NZ_JBWJVP010000220.1:0-16648 GCF_056339915.1 Blautia sp. ZXY-1-B12
TATGCCCGTGACATTTCTGTGAGGATTGCCTGTTAAAATAAAAGAAAAGTGAAAAAGTTGCCGCACGATGGCAAAAGAAAAAAAGCCATCGTACAGCGACTATATTGTTATGCACTTTGCAACGGTGGCTTTGAAAAAATCAGAGCCGCCGTTTCCTTTCGTCTATCTAAAATGAACGACGACCCTACACCCTGCAATCTGTACGGCGGCACATAGGAGGATGCCGCCATGTCAATTTTTGTCATTCACAATAGCCATGAGTTACACCAGCTAAAAAAAGTCTTGCCCCTCCTCCGGGGGAGTATGACTATCTATCAGTATTATCGTTCCATCTAAATCAGCAGAATAGTAGGTATTTTTGTTGCGCCGATTTCCCGTTATGGGGAGTTGGCGTTTTTTGCTGTCGATTTTTCGGGAAGGCGTGCGAAGTATGTCGCTGTCGATCCCCGCCTCCTTTCGATTCACTCGTCAACCGCCCGTGAATCGAAATGGAGGTACATAATGAAGAAAGTCAATCTTAGGGACTTATATCCCGATGTTTATAAAAACGATCACTTTGTAGAAGTAACAGAAGATGTGCTGGAGACGATCCGTGCCGCTGAGCGTGCAGAAGCTGCTTATGACCGGAGGATGTATCGCTATAAAGCGCATTACTCCCTGGACTGTGATAACGGCATTGAAAATGCGATCCTGATGAAGCCCCAGACGCCGGAAATGCTCCTGGAGGAAAAGCAGCTGCGGGAGCAGCTCTACGCCGCAGTGATGGCTCTGCCGGAGAAGCAGGCCAAGCGGATCTATGCTCGGTATTACCTGGGTATGCGTGTGAGCGAGATAGCAGTAGCGGAGGATGTAGACCCAAGCCGTGTCCGTGACAGCATCCGGCGTGGTCTGAAGCAGCTGGCAAAGTATTTTTGAAAAAGTTTCGTTTGGTGCGCTCGTTTTTTGCTCTTTTTGTCAGAGTTAATAAGAAGGACACGTTTTCCCTCTTCAACAGCACTTTGACAATTTCATAGACAGCATAACAGGTACATAACCCGTGTACGAGCGAGTGTGGAACGCCGCGAAGATAGAGCAGTCAGGGAGGTGATGAACAAAGCTGCTTTGGAGCGATCTACGATTCCACAAAACGGATGGTGGCAGATTCGGCGCGAGGACTGCACGGGGGCTTAAAGATACTTCCTCACGGCCTCCTAAAGACTTGGGGGGAACCCTGCGGCGCACGAGTAAAACGACGCTGCGGAGTTATGACAACCGCGCCAGCGGAGACCTGCTATGTTCCCAGCGTCAGGGGGCGTGGCAAATATGACGAGTAATCCGAACAGAATAACAGTAGCCGCACCAGGTTTTTATCCGAAGATTTTTTTCAGACTGGTGCGGCTGTTTAAGTATTAAGATATTAAGGAGGCGAGAGTGATGTTTGAAAAATTCCATCGAGGTGACATATATTCGGCTGATTTCAGTCCTGGTATTGGCTCCGAACAAAGTGGCTCTCGTCCTGTACTCATTCTTCAAAACAATGTGGGAAATTGTTTCAGTCCTACGATTATTATTGCAGCAATTACCAGTGTAAGTAAAAAAAGCAGAAAGTTCCCCACGCATTACCACTTAAACGACAGATGCGGTTTGATGAAACCATCTGTTGTTATGCTGGAACAGATCAGAACAATCGACAAGTCGAGGTTAAAAAACTATATTGGTCATCTAAACAAGGATGACATGGAAAACATAAACAAGACGCTCTTGTGCAGTCTGGGGATTACATAAAAGTGCCGAAAGGTCGTATCATTTTCAGGCTGTGCAAGTAGAGTTATAATTTCGTTAGGAATTGCGGAGGTGATTCTGAATGGAGAATATCCAGAATAAAAGCGCATTGATTCCTTCAGATGAAATCCGATCAGAAGAACTTCTGGCGGAACAAAAATTTGAAGCGTTTATCACTTCGCTGGCACATATCATCGAGAAATATGGTATGAGAGTGCTGGGCGAGGTTGACGGAGCTGCGTGAGAATCGCAGCTTTACATAGGATATTTTCCAAAAGTAAATTTTGGAGGTATGAATTATGAACCGATATGGAAAACGCTGTGTTTTGTATCCGAGGGTCAGCACAGAGATGCAAGTGGACGGATACAGCCTGGAAGGTCAAAAAAATATGCTGACACGATTTGCGGATCGTGAGGAAATGATCGTTGTTGATACTTATGAAGATGCCGGTAAATCCGGTAAATCCATTGAGGGACGGCCTGCCTTTCAAAAAATGCTCAGAGATATTGAGGATGGCTTGGACATTGACTATATTTTAGTGTATAAGCTGTCACGGTTTGGCCGTAATGCAGCAGATATACTTAACTCTTTGGAGCTGGTTCAATCTTATGGTGTAAATCTGATTTGCATAGAAGAAGGGATTGATTCCTCTCAGACAAGCGGAAAACTTTTGATTTCTGTACTATCTGCTGTGGCTGAAATTGAGCGTGAGAATATTATCGAGCAGACGATGAACGGGCGGCGCGAAAAGGCACGGCAAGGTGGATGGAATGGTGGCTTTGCTCCCTACGGATATACACTGGAAGATAACAAGCTGATGATTGAAGAAACAGAGGCTGTGGCAATACGGAAGATTTTTGAATTATATACTTCATCGGAAATCGGTTTGGGTGGTATTGCGAATCAGTTGAACTTACAAGGTATACGGAAAATTCCGAGGCAGAATGGCACATTAGAGGATTGGACAGGACATTTTATTAAACTGATATTGGATAACCCGGTTTATTGCGGTAAAATTGCTTATGGACGGAGAACGAAGGAAAAAGTCAAAGGCACAAAAAACGATTACCAGATGAAAAGAAATGACGATTACATTCTGACAGAGGGACAGCATAAAGGAATCGTTAGTGAGGAGGTATGGGAAAAGGCTCATGCCAAGCGTCTTAGAACCGGAGTAAAGCAACCGTCAAAAATTGGGCGGGATCGAGTTCATTTGTTATCCGGTCTGCTGAAATGCCCGGTTTGTGGAAGCCCCATGTATACGAATAAACACGCATGGACAAATAAAGATGGCACTTACAAAGAAATTTACTATTATGTATGTAGTCGGAATAGGATGGTCCGGGGTAAGCATTGTGAATATAAGGCAATGCTGAAAAAGACCGATATTGAACCGATGGTCATTGAGGCAATTCGTGAGATCGTAAGGAATGAGGAATATGCCCAGGCCATTAAAAAACGGATTGGCGTTCAGATTGACACGAAATCAGTGGATAAGGAACTGGAGGGTTATCAGGCAAAGCTGAAGGAAGTTGATCTGAATAAAACAAGATTGGAACGGGAAATTGACAGTCTCCCTGCTGATGCAAAATACCGGGAACGAAAGCTCCATGATATGACCTTGCGGTTAGATTCCCTATATGATGTCATTGTTGAGCTGGAGGAAAAAATCGAAGATGCCAGACTTCGGCGAGATGCAATTAAGCAGCAGGCAATTACTCTTGAGAATATTTACAAAATCATGGTGAATTTCGACTGCGTTTATAATATAATAAATGACGAAGAAAAGAGAAATGTGGTCACAGCCTTGATTAAGGAAATTGAAATTTACAGGAATGACGAGTCTGAATATCCGCTAAAGCGGATTGGTCTGAATTTTCCGGTGTTCAAGGATGGCGGGGAAGTTACGGAGCTTTTGTGGGACAAAGGGAATACCGTTGAGTGGATTACTCTGCACGATAAATTGACTTTGAGAAACAAGTATTATATACTTTGGTTAGTCTTTGATAACTTCATCATAGTCTTAGTAATCCGGGAGGTGATTTAATGAAAGAGCGAAATGAGATCGACCCTGCATTGTTCAGCACAGGGGCGCATATTCTCGAAAAGAGTAATAATGGGACAAAATATCAAATTGAATGCGATACGCCCAATGGAACCATGCAATGTATTCATTTATTTCCTGGAATAGATTTATCATATACATCCTTTCAGGCGTTTTCTTGTTTTTCAAGAAACAAAGCAATGCCTCATATTTTAGAAATTGCATATTGCAGCGCAGGAAGGTATGAATGTGAATATAAGCGGGATTACTTTACATATCTGGGGGAAGGTGATATTGCAATTAGTGTCCTTAGTCCTCATAGAGAACCTCCTACATTTCCTACTGGATTGTACGATGGTGTAGCTTTGATTGTAGATATGAGTGTTACCGGAAGTCAATTCAAGGATATTGTAGAAGGAATTTCTATTGATTTATCTGAATTGACCTCGAGATTTTGTACGGATCGCTGCTGCACAGTTGTAAAAGCTCCTCCTGAATTGAATCATGTATTTCAAGAAGTTTGTGAGGAAAAAAACAAAAAACGATTAGGTTACTTACGATTAAAGGCATTAGAGATTTTCTTTCTATTGTCTGAAATACTTCCGCAAGAGAATTTAGAAGTGTCCGTTTATTATCCAGGCAGTACAATCCGAAAAATAAAAGAATTGAAGCAAGAACTGATGGATTCTTTAGATACAAGATATTCATTGGCTGAATGGGCAGCTTGTTATGGATTAAGTTTGACAACAATGAAAGATTGCTTTAAAGCAATCTATGGAAAACCTATATATGCTTTTCAAAAGGAATACAAAATTCAAATGGCGGCACAGCTATTACTTACAACTCAATTATCTATATCTGAAATTGCAGGAAAAATAGGTTATTCAAATCCAAATAAATTTTCATCTGCTTTCAGGTCTATTATTGGGATGTCTCCGAGAGAGTATCGCAACGCTAAAAAGTAATTGGCTTTTTGGATAGGTTTTGACTTCTTGGAGTGGTTTCCTTTCGGAAAATACTGTATTATGGGCGGTGTGGTTAGATAACTCTAACCACACCGCTTATTTATTTACGAAAGGAGGAATTTGGTAATGAGCAAAGCAACGAGACATTTTATTATAAATAAACTGGGAGAATTGGTAATTTCTCTTTTAATTGTAACTATTCTTTCGTTTTTACTTGTTCGTCTCTCACCCATTGATCCAGCAGAAGCGTATGCCAGGCGCTCTATGGCCGCATTTAGTTTTACGGATGAACAAATGGAAGCTCTGCGAGAAAAAATGGGGCTTAATGATTCCTTGCCTGTGCAGTATGTGAAATGGGTTCGAGATGCATTTCATTTAGACTTCGGTAAATCTTTTGTAAGTGGCCAATCAGTATTTGAAAAGGTTACAACAGCCATTGGTATAACTGTGACAATCGTTATAATTTCGGCTATTATTCAAGCCATTTTTATTTTGCTGATAGGATGCCTTTGTTATTTGACGAGAAAGCGAATAATTGGTCGTGCATTGATTTTTTTGTGCATAGCCGGAGTTTCTATTCCTTCGTTTTTCTTTGCTAGTACCTATATTGACATCTTTGCTGTTAAACTCGGTGTAACATCGGTAGTGGGAAATACAGGATTTATACGCTATTTCCCCGCAGCAGTCTGTATCGCAATCGGATGTATTGCATTGTTTTCTCCTATGTTGGCAAACAATATCAAAAAAGAGATGGAACAGGATAGTGCTTTTTATGCTCGTTGTCGTGGCTTATCTGAGGGGAAGATTCTGTTCCGCTATGCACTCCCCAGCGCAGTAGTAACACTTCTCCCCAATTTCTGTCAGATGCTCGGACTTTGTATGGCCGGCTCTGCGATTGTAGAGCGCGTGTTCTCATTACCAGGGCTTGGTTATTTGATTATCGACAGCGTGTTGTATCGGGATTCACCAGTTATCCACGCAACAATTCTGTTTCTTGCATTTTCGCTGGTAATGTTCAATATCCTTTCGGATATATTACGGCGGATTTTGCAACGGGATGCTTCTGCGAGAGAGGGGGCCAGACTATGAGCCGGACAAAACATATTCTCTCGTATTCAATCCCGATTGTAATATTGCTATTTTTCTTGTTCGGATCGTTCTTTGCACCCCACGATCCGACGACCACAAATATTCGGGGGAAATATCTATCCAGTAGCGCAGAATATCCGTTTGGTACAGACGATTTTGGCCGTTGTGAGTTTTCACGCATTCTCGAAGGCGGGAAAATAACTTTAGGCATTGTGTTGGTCGGATCAGCTATTGTCATTTTGCTAGGTATCTTCTTCGGCATCTTGCTGGCAAAGACGGGACGCCGCAGAAATATTCTTGCAGAAAGTATTTTGAACGCAGTTACAGCGATTCCGCCTGTGGCTTATCTGATTATCTTTATTGGTATTTGGGGGAATAGTATCCCCACCATGTTAGTGGCACTGACGGCATCGCTGGTTCTTCGGATGATTAAGTTGGTTAAAACTTTGATTGAGGGTGAGTACGACAAAGCATACATCATGTGCGCGATTGCCTGCGGTGCAAGCAAAATGCGAATTATGCTGATACATATCCTTCCCAATATTATCCGTGACGTTGTGCAATTTATTTGCCTTTCCTGTGCGGAAATGATTATTGCGATTTCTGGTTTTTCATTCATCGGTCTTTCTCTGGGTGATGATGTAATTGATTGGGGCGTTATGCTTTCCGATGCGAGGGCATTGGCTGGAACTCATCCGCAGTTGCTCTTTTACCCGATCTTTTTTATTTTTATCAGCTCCCTCTGTTTCAACTACTTAGGGCGGCTTTTGGAAAAGGAGGGTGCCTGATGCTTGAGATTAAAAATCTGACTGTGAGAGTAAAAAATGACACACCGATTTTAACCGATGTCTCATTATCTATTGATGAAGGGAGTTGTATTGGACTGACTGGGGCCAGTGGCTCTGGAAAAACAACTTTGATTAAATCCATTATGGGTATGAACAGTGGTGATCTGGAGATCACACAGGGGCAAATTCTCCTGGATGGAGATAATTTGCTGATACATGGCGCGAAGGAGTGCCGAGCACTCTGCGGGAAGACGATTGGATTTATTCCACAAAACCCAATGACAGCGTTTTTTCCACACGCAAAGATGGAACGCCAGATTATTGAAACGCTCCGTATACACACTGGTTTGGACAAAAAGCAGGCCTATGCACTTGCCGAAAATGTGTTGCGACAGGTTAATCTGACTGATACCAAGCGAGTGCTGAGTGCATACCCTGGAGAGTTATCCGGTGGTATGCTCCAGCGGATTGCTATGGCGCTGATTTTGGGGACGAAGCCTAAATATATTCTTGCAGACGAGCCGACCAGTGCCCTTGATGAAGCAAATCGGGATTTGCTGCTGGAGTTACTGAGAAAATATCAAAAAACAGCAGCTATTTTGTTCATTTCTCATGATACTGAGGCAATGAAAGCCCTATGCCCTATCACGCATGTGATGGAACATGGCAAAATTATTGAAACGCAGGCAACTGAGCAGTTATTCATTCACCCGCAACAGCCATGGACTAAGCGCTTTGCCGAAGCTGCTTGCAACCGAGAGGAGGTGAACTGGAAATGGACCGCATTGAATTAGATAACCTCACCAGAATTTACTATGACACGCAGGGGGAGACATTCTGTGCATTGGATCACGCCTCTCTGATATGGGAGCAGGGTCATAGCATCGCCATTATGGGAGAAAGCGGCAGCGGAAAAAGCACCTTAGCTCGATTGATGATTGGATTGGAACGCCCCTCTGAAGGACGTATCCTTATCAATGGCGTAGATGCCACAAAATGGAGCTTGCGAGAATGGAGAAAGTATCGTGGCAAGATTCAAGCGGTATTCCAGGATGCTGGTGGAACCCTAAATCCATCATGGAGTACATCCCAAAATGTAGAGGAAGTCCTTGTAAACCTGACGGATTTTTCCTCATCACAGCGGAAAAAACGTATTGCTGAATTGATGGAACAAACAGGTTTATCTCAAAGCTTATTTGATACTCCGGTTCGAAGACTGTCTGGCGGGGAACAGCGGCGGCTTGCGTTACTGCGCTCCCTATCTATATCACCGGAATTTCTAATTCTGGATGAAGTAACCGCAGGTCTTGACTTGATTTCAACAGAGAGCGGTTCTTCAACTTTTGGAGAAATATGAGCAGGAACATGACTGTGCCTATTTAGTCATTACTCATGACCTGCAAATCGCCTCGCGGCTTTGCGAGATTATTTATGAGATCGAACACGGCAAAATTACTAAAAAAGCCGTTCGATAAATATAAAATCACAGAAAGGAACAAACCAAGATGAAACGAACCAAGATGAAACGAACCAAGATGAAACGAACCAAACGCGTTTTAGGCCTCGCTCTTGCCGCTGTTATGTGTATGGGGATGCTTGCTAACAGCGACACCGCTTATGCTGCAAGCGGAACAGAAACGAGTGAAAAGGTCTTAAACATCGCCACGATTGGCGAAACAACAACCCCTTCCGCCCCTCTATATGATTGCGGATAACCGCCCTACTCAGAAGCTGCTCTATGAGGGCCTGGTGAAATATGTGGATAGGGAAATTCAGCCGGTGCTGGCGGAAGATTGGGAAATGAGCGAGGATGGTAAGCAGCTTACCTTTTACTTGCGGCAAGGTGTAACCTTCCATGACGGAGAACCTTTTAACGCAGAGGCAGCGATTGCCAATATTGAGGCATGGCATATCAATCCGTCTTTTACAGCGCTGCCTGGTGTTGTCAATTATACCAATATTGAGGCGGTGGATGAATACACCATCCGTTTGACCTATGATACACCGTACTTTGCATACATCAACGATTTTTGCTGGCCGGATGTATGCACTATGATTTCTCCTAAACAGATTACGCAGGGTGACTTCCAGACAGTCAACGGATATGCTGGTACTGGACCCTATATCTATGACGAGTATGTAGCAGGACAGTACACCACTTTTGTTCGTAATGAGAATTATTGGGGTGAGCAGCCCTATTACGACAAGATGGTTGCAAAGTATATTCCGGATAACGCCTCCCGTGTACAGGCATTGAAAACTGGTGAAATTGACTTAATCTATGGCTCCGCCGAATTGAGCTATGAGGACTTTAACCAGGCAACTGCTATTGATGGAATTGAGGGGAAATTTGCTCCTTCTGGTTCCACGGTTCGTAATATCATTCTGAATTTCAATGGGAATCTGTCTGATCTGAGTGTACGACAAGCTTTGGCATATGCTATCGACAAAGAGGCGATTTCTGAAGGCCTGACCTATGGCTATGAACCTGTGGCGAATACGATTGTTCCTGATGGTACGCCTTACTCAGATATTTGCGGTACAGAGGATTACACCTATAACGTGGATCGTGCTAATCAGCTTCTTGATGAGGCAGGATGGGTCATGAATCAGTCCACTGGCATCCGGGAAAAGGATGGAACACCGCTTCATGTGGTCTTTACCTGCCCTACTGACGACAGTACCATCGGTTCCATTGCCACGTTGTTCCAGAGCGAACTTGCAGAAGTTGGCATTGAAGTAGAGATTAAGAGCATGGAAAAGATGGAGTGGTATGCAAGTTACATGGAACCTACAGGATGGGATATTACCGCAATGACTGCTGGTTTCTTCAATTACGCAATGCCACAATGCTGGTTCTCTGCAATGATGGCTCAGATGCCAGAGGATGTTTCCATCCCACTGTTAGATAATTCTGATGAGTTTATTTCCGCATTGAGCGAGTTTAAGACCTGCAACGATGATGCCCGGTTGAAGGAACTGTTTGAACTGCTCATCAATACCGATCTCGATCAGGTATTGGATGTTCCTTTGACCCATCAGATGGATATGATTGTCTACAACACGGACAAGATCGCAGATTATAACTTTGCTTCGGATTATGCTTTCCTGGATGTGACACAAATCACTCCGGCAGAATAACACAGCTTGACGATGCGGGGTGGTCGGGAGGTACCGGCTGCCCCGTATTGCTTTTATGGAGGTGAGAGATGATGAAACAAACACCATCGCCAGTCAAGCGGTTATGGGAGCTGGCTGGCACACACCGGAGAGCCTATGCGCTCTCTATCATATTGGCTATCTTGGGCGTGGCCTGTGGGATGATCCCATATTTCGCTATTGCTTATATCATGCTCTGCCTGATTGATGGAGTGACTGCCCTAAATACTTATGCGCTGTGGTGCGGTTTAATATTACTCGGCTTAACACTGAAATTGCTTTTTTCTACTCTTTCAACAACCGTATCTCATACAGCGACATTCCAGACTTTGAAAGAAGTTCGCATTAAAATTGCTGACAAACTCTCACGGGTACCAATGGGGTATATTATGGATCAGTCCTCTGGCCGGTTAAAGGATGTTATCGTTGATCGGGTAGAGAGTATGGAGCCAATCCTCGCACATCTGGTACCGGAAATGACATCAAATCTGTTCGTCCCGCTGTGTATTATTGTGTACCTGTTTGTTTTAGACTGGCGCATAGCATTGGCTTCTCTTGTGACTCTGCCTATTGGCTTTCTATGCTACATGGGAATGTCGCGAGGGTATAGCGAACGGTTTTCTGGGCTGATGAAACGGGTTCAAAAAATGAACTCCACTATTATCGAGTATGTGGGCGGTATTGAGGTTATCAAGGCATTCAATCAGTCGGCTAACTCTTATCAGAAGTATTCCGATGCAGTCAATAACAATGCTCGCTACGCAGTTGACTGGATGAAAGACACACAATTATTTATGTCTATGAGCAATACTATCTGGCCCAGTGTTTGGTTGGCGGTTCTTCCTATTGGTGCAGCTCTGTATCAACATGGAACCTTGTCTGCCCCAACCTTCCTGACTATTATGATTTTGTCCTTAGGTATTGTCGGTCCGATTTTGGGAGCGATTAAATTTACTGACAATATTTCACAGCTTGGCACGATTGTCGGAGAAGTGGGAAATCTGCTGGATGCACCGGAAATGGTGCGGCCGAACCATGATGCTGATATTCACAATCTGTCTATTCAGTTCCAGGATGTTTCCTTTTCTTATAACCCGAAAGACCCGAAGCCGATATTGGATCATATCAATTTGACAATACAGCCTGGAACAATGACGGCTTTAGTTGGGCCTTCCGGTTCAGGCAAATCAACGATTACTAAATTGATTACCGGTTTTTGGGAGGCAACATCCGGCACTATTTCTCTTGGCAGAGTGGATTTGAAAAAGATTCCCCTGTCGCAGCTTTCCTCGTATGTGTCTTATGTATCGCAGGATAATTACCTCTTTGATGAAAGTATCCGTGAAAACATTCGTATGGGGAGGTTGTTGGCTACCGATCAAGAAGTGGAAGATGTCGCCCGAAAGTGTGGCTGCCATGACTTCATCATGGACCTGGAGCATGGGTATGACACAATTGTGGGCGGTGCAGGCGGCCACTTATCGGGTGGTGAACGACAGCGAATTGCCATCGCCAGAGCTATGTTGAAAGATGCTCCTATTATTATCTTCGACGAGGCAACAGCCTACCTTGACCCTGAAAATGAAAGCCTGATTCAAGAAGCTATTTCTAAATTGGTACAGGGCAAAACGCTGATTATGGTCGCGCATCGACTCTATACGGTGACAGGTGCGGATCAGCTTGTGGTGGTGAATCAAGGGCGAATCGAGGCAACCGGCACGCATGAGGAACTTCTGAAAAAATGCCCGCTCTATAAAGAAATGTGGCAGGCCCATATTGGGAGCCGCGATGAAGGAGGTGCAACAGCATGATTACTGCCTTAAAGAAAATATATGCTTTTTCTGGCTGCTGGAAAGGGGTTTTGAAAAAGTCAGTGGTGTTCAGCTTGCTGCACTCAATCTTGGATATGTTTCAGATCGGCGCTCTTTTTCTGATCCTCAACGGATTGGTGGAAGGAATCAAAGGGCGGGATATTTTGTTCGCGTTTCTGCTTCTTTTGGCAGGAGTGATTGGAAAAATCGTTTGTAGTTATATTTCAGACTTTTCTCAAACAAGAGTTGGCTATTTTATGTGCGCGGATAAGCGCATCCATATAGGCGACAGGATGAAGTATATGCCGATGGGCTACTTTAACAGTCATAGTTTGGGGAATCTGACCTCTACCGTCACCACAACAATCAGCGATGTAGAGAATAATGCGCCATCAGTTCTGATTACAGTGATTCACGGTTTTATCCATGTAACGGTCATTACCATTGTGATGTTTTTCTTCGACTGGAGGATTGGTCTGCTGTCTTGTTTGGGGATTGCGCTGTTTTTGCTCTGTAACTCCGTACTTCAAAAGAAATCACAGGAAGTATCTCCTAAACGGCAGGCGGCACAGGAGGATTTGGTAGGCGCAACACTGGAATATATCCAGGGTATGGGCATTGTAAAGTCTTTCAATCTCGGTGGCAAATCGAACCAGAAAATGAAACAGGCCATTGAGGAAAGCCGCGCACGCAATACCAAACTGGAAACTGTTTTCGGACCTTACGGAATGGTACAGCTGTTTGTTTTGCGATTGGCGAGTGTGGCAATCATGTTTTGCTCTATCCTGTTCTATTTGCAAGGTAGCATGACGTTGGTGTACTGCTTGCTGATGTGTGTTGCCTCTTTCTTGATTTTCAGTGAACTGGAGGCGGCGGGGGGAAAGTCCTTTGCCCTTCGGTTAATAGAAAGTTCCATCGACAAGGTGAACGCTATTGACGATACTCCAGTAATGGATTTGTCCGGCAAAGATATTGCTCCGAAAGATACCACGATTGAATTGCAGAATGTTGGCTTTTCTTATGGCGATCACCGAATTTTGAACCATGTCAATCTGACGATCCCGGCCAAAAACACTACGGCGATAGTCGGTCCATCTGGCTCTGGTAAAACGACATTGTGCAGCTTGATTACTCGTTTTTGGGATGTAGATGAAGGGTGCATTAAACTGGGCGGCACTGACATACGGGAATATAAGCTGGATAGCTTGCTCTCTAATATCAGCATGGTCTTTCAGAATGTTTTTCTCTTTGCAGATAGCATCGAGAACAATATCAAGTTTGGTAAACCGGATGCCACTCATGAAGAAGTTGTCCGAGCAGCAAAGAGTGCGTGTTGCCATGATTTTATCATGGCACTGCCAAGCGGTTATGATACTGTCATTGGCGAGAGTGGTGCTACTTTATCTGGCGGCGAAAAGCAACGTATTTCGATTGCGCGGGCTATCTTGAAGGATACCCCTATCATAATTCTGGATGAAGCAACAAGCAGTGTAGACCCGGAAAACGAGGCAGAATTCCAGCAGGCCATTGAGAAGCTGACAGAGGATAAAACGGTTATTATTATTGCTCATCGGTTGAAAACGGTCCGAAATGCACAGCAGATTGTTGTTATTGCGAATGGCGGAATTGCCCAACGCGGTACACATCGAGAGTTGATGACACAGCCTGGAATTTATGCCGATTTCGTAAATATTAGAGAAAAAGCAGTTAATTGGAAAATATCCAGCAGTAAGACACAGCAATAAAAAGAAACAATGCGTTTTCTTTGCTGGTACGAATGGCATGGGAGAAAGAAATGAAGAACAAACAACATACTACCACATCCGGTGAAGATTACTTAGAATCCGTGCTTATACTTCAAAAAAACTCGGTATGGTGCGTTCCGTGGATGTTGCCCGATACATGGAAGTTTCAAAACCCAGTGTGTGTTATGCGGTAGGAACTTTACGGGATGGCGGTTTTCTGACAACAGACGAAAAATATTATCTACACTTGACCGAACTTGGTCGGGATGTGGCTGAAAAAATTTACGAACGCCATTGCTTTTTTACAAAGCACTTCATATCCATAGGCGTTGATCCCGAAACGGCGGAGGCTGATGTCTGCCGGATCGAACACGATATTAGCGCAGAGACCTATGAACGGCTGAAGGAATCAGTCACAAAAGAATAACTTAAAAAATGAGCGTACAAAATCACCTGCCCCAACAATATTTTTTTCTTTCCCCTTAATTGGGGCAGGTTCATGCGCTATGTAATTATTACCCTAAACGGCGGTTTTGAGAAATCAAAGTCACCGTTTCTTTGCATTTATATAAACCAATGACGACTTATAAAGCACGTTATTTTCACTGGCTGTACAGATGTGTATCAGCAAGGGCTGCAAGGAAAAGAGGACCGCTAGCAAAAAACTGACACCTACGATCAAGGTAACGGCTACTAGCATTAAGCTGAAAGTAAAACAGTCTACTTCAAAAATAAAAGTTTCCGGATTTGCAAAGGGCGATTCCGTTAAAAGCTGGACTTCTAGCAATAAGAAAATAGTTTCTGTAAACAGCAAGGGAACGATGAAAGGCTTGAAAGCCGGAAAAGCCAAAGTGACCATTACACTGGCTAGCGTCAAGAAACAGGTCATTTCTATTACTGTGCAGAAAACAACGGTAAGTTCCAGTGGTGTGATCACTGGAAAGAAAAAGGGAACAGCCTATATCACAGTGAAATCTGGAAAGATCCGCAAAAAAGTAAAAGTAGTAGTTAAATAAAAATGATTTAAGCAGGAGCTGCCTTTCATGAATACATGGAATGGCAGCTTCTTGCTATGATTATAAAAATGCAGGATATAATAATTAAAACGGTTGCGGGTAAACTGGCCTATGCGGTATAATGCAGATATTATAATAGAATGTAGAAGGTGATACAGTGAAAATAGATTTTTTAGAGATAATAAATTTTAGAAATATGCGTTCAGCAACATTAGATTTCACAAATAAAAATTTTGTGGCTTTAATTGGAGACAATGGGAGCGGTAAAACAACAATTCTAGAGTCTATTACCAAAGCGTTTGTCCCCGTACTACGTGCAGTAAACGGAGAAGCTGTGAAACAATGTGATTTAAGTAACACGGATATTAAAGAAGGAACTTCAAGTGTAGCGGTAACGCTTGGCATTGATCTTGAAGGTGCAAAATATACATGGACCAATAAAAGGAGAAAAGCTTCCATTTTTCCTTATGATGAAGCAATTGAGGTAAGAGGACAAAATGGGAATGATTTGAAAAAATTAAAACAAAAATATATAGAATGTGTTACAGCTGGATATCTGCCATTAGTTCTTTATTATGGAACAGACAGGATTATAAGAGAGGTTCCAAGACGTGGACATATCAAGAATTTTGAAGTGATGGATTCTTTACGGAACTGCTTTGACAATGTTAATTATTTCAGGGATTTTTATGATTGGTTTAAGACAGAGGAAGACATTGAATTACGAGGACTGAGGGAAAACACCGATTATAAAAATCCACGACTTGATTGTGTCAGGACAGCATTGGAGAGGATGATTCCAGGTTATAGTAATTTACGAATAGAGTTAAATCCGTCAAGAATGCTTCTGACAAATAATGAAGGAATTGATCTGCAGATTGACCAGTTAAGTGGTGGCTATAAAGCAGTTCTTTCAGTAGTGGCAGATATTGCAAAACGACTTGCGATTGCAAATCCGCAGTCTGTAAATCCTTTGGAAGAGGAAGCGGTTATATTGATTGATGAATTGGATCTGCATCTTCATCCAAAGTGGCAAAAAACAATCGTTGAAGATCTGAGAAGGACTTTTCCTAAATGTCAGTTTATCATTTCAACGCATTCCCCGTTTATCATTCAGGCATTAGCAGCAAGTGAAATCTATGACATCAGTAAAATGCAATATGCGGGCGAACAGGGAAATTATAATGGCTGGAGTATTGAAAATATACAGGAACAGATGATGGGGGTTGAGCGAAAAACTCCATTGTATAATATGCTGATCAAACAATTCTCAGATGCGGTAGATGCGGAAGATTATGAACTGGCAAAAAATCTATATAAAAAGCTGCTGGAAATGACACATCCTGAGAGTCAGGAAAGAAAGATTATGAAGTTAGACATGGAGATGATTGAACCAGATGATAAAACTCAATAGAGGAGAATGCCCGAAAGAGCTTACTGATGAAATAAAAGAAGAGCTCACAGAACTATATAAAAAGGATAAAGAAAAAGATGTCTGGAATTCACCTAAAATAAAAAAACCATTAAAAGAAGCACTGCTGGAAATGAGCCATGGAAAATGTTCGTATTGTGAATGTGCTTTGGGAATTGAATCGAAAGATGTAACGATTGACCATTTCTTACCTAAAAAGTCGCATGAAGGATTAGTGGTAGAGTGGGAAAATTTATTTCCGGCTTGTTTGCGATGTAACAGAAAGAAAAATGATAATGAAGATCGGCTCGTAAACCCCTGTATGGATAAACCAGCAGATTATATAGGTCTGGCAAAGAAAAATCCATTTCGACTAGTAGGTATAGATGATGAAAAAATCGGAAAAAATACGATAACAGCAATTGGATTAAATGATATTGTACGGGTAATGGGAATTCGTATGGAACAGTGGGAAAATATCTATCAGCATATGGAAGAAATTTATGAAGATCTGCAAGAGGTTGGTTATCAGAAAAAGTATAAAACAAGATTTGAAAGGCTGATGGGAAAATGTACTGCTGGAAATGATTATGCAGCAGTGAAGGCAACGAATATGGTGAATGATGATATATATAAAAGTATCAAGCAGATTCTGGTATCAGAAGGCGCATGGACATCTAATTTGCAGGAAATGGAGAATGAAATACAGGATATTTCATTGAAAATGGTATGAGATGCCATATATAGAAATACATAATTGACTACAACAATATCTTGTGTTAATGAAGCGGCGCACGAAAAACGCGAAAGCGTTTCACGATAAATGCGAAAACGCCTATCTAGGTTGTTGGGTTTGCG
>NZ_JBWJVP010000221.1:0-9308 GCF_056339915.1 Blautia sp. ZXY-1-B12
AGTATACAGACATGATCATAAACGGGAGAAGCACATAAATCATACCGATCACAATTGCCGGATAGCTGTACAGGATGGACAGCGGTTTCTCAGATGATCCCGAGTTTTATCAATACAAAATTCAAAAGTCCTTTTTTTCTTGCAGAATAATGATCCAGCCATACAGACGGATCAGGGAATTTACCCAGAACGGCGTAGACAACAGAAGCTGCGCCTTTTTCTTTCTGTGCTCCGGCAGCCTCGCCATGAAATACCCGAACGGATAGCCGATCAAAGCGATCACTATCGTACTGGTAAATGCCAGCTTCAGTGATTCCACAAATGTATTCAGGTATACAGGTTCCAGAATATTTCTGTAATTGTCCAGCGTAAATTTCCAGGTCACCCCAAATCCTCTGGAGGGCGTAGCAAAACTCAGCGCCACCATATAGACAAGGGGGCATACCACAAACACAATGGTAAAAATATACAGTGGAAGTGCCATCCATGCAGAACTGTCAGAACGGTTTCTACGCTTCTTCATGAATGTCCTCCCTGTCTACCAGTACTGCATCTGTCGGCAGAAAAACTGCATCTCACTGTCTGGCCTTCTGCTACGGATGCGTCGATTCCGTATCTGCTGGCGATCAACTGTGTACCATCACTCAGCTTCAGAGTTACACGAAGCTGACCTCCTGCGAAGTTCTTCTCTGTAACAGTCGCCTGTAAACCCGATATACTATTCGTATCATGTATATCCGAAATCCCGCCTGCCACACTTATATCAACAGTGTCTCCGTTATCTGTACCGGTATCACCGATTGCGGCAGCTTCCTGCAACAATATATTTTCACTTCTCACAGCCAGAGTTACGTTCTCTCCTGCTGTAAGGTGCTGTTTTGCCCCTGTATTCTGCTGACTTGTTTCAAGCTTTACAATTACCTTGTCATTTCCAATTTTTACGATTGCATTCTCTCCCTGAATACTCTCTGCAACTCCATGCAGGATATTCGCATTTCCTACAAATGTTGCCACATAACTGGTCTTTGGATGATTATAGATTTCATCCGGTGTTCCGATCTGCTCAATACGTCCGTCCCTCATCACCGCAATCCTGTCAGACATGTTGATAGCTTCTTCCTGATCATGAGTGATATAGATAAATGTAATTCCCAGTTTCTTCTGCAGATGCTTCAGTTCTATCTGCATCGCGCGGCGAAGCTGCAGATCCAGTGCTCCCAGCGGCTCATCCAGAAGCAGAACTTTGGGATTATTCACCAGTGCTCTCGCAATGGCAACTCTCTGTTTCTGACCGCCCGAGAGTTCGGAAGGCTTTCTTTTTTCATATCCTTCAAGCTGCACCAGTTCCAGCATCTGAGAAACTTTTTTCCTGATCTCACTCTTAGGAACTTTTTTCAGTTTCAGACCATAGCCAATATTCTCCGCAACATTCATATGTGGAAAGAGGGCATAATTCTGAAATACTGTATTCACATCCCTCTGGTTCGGCTCCAGACCTGTCACTTCCCTGCCATCCAGCCAGACACTTCCTGCATCGGGCTGTTCCAGACCGGCAATGATTCGCAATGTTGTCGTCTTGCCGCATCCCGAAGATCCCAGCAAAGTAATAAACTCCCCTTTACTGATCTCAAGACTGATATTATCCAGAACTGCTTCGCCTTCTGTAAAACTTTTCTTTATCTCCTTCAGTTCAAGTGAAACCTCTGCCAACTATACTCAGCTCCTTTCATATAAAAAAGATACCTCTTTATACTAAAAAAGATACGAAACCACGCGTAAAAGCTCTCGCCCCTACATCGGTTTATGCCAATGCTGACGCCTGTTACAGTGCCAGTCTCTGCATGGTTTCGCATCTGTATATGTCCATTTTTCCAATTATAGATATATCCGGTCCGTCCTGTTCCATCCAGTCTGCGTGCACTCCTGACCATGATGTCCACATAAGAAAACCGGAAATCAACCATTCTTCTTGATAGATTCCCGGTCATTATTTATTTGGTATAATCCAAAAGTTATATTAAAGGATAGGCCCGAGATTGTCAAGTAAATTTGTTACTGTTCACTCCGTTCACAGTAACTTAGCCAAAATTCATTCCAGATTGCCTGCGGCAATGGAATTTTGGCTTGTATGTCTCGGGATTTTTGCATATTCATGCCAAAACACCTCGCGGGATAGTGGCGTGTGGACAGTAACGTAAATTTCTCTTTACAATCATTTCAATTCCTACCGGCAATTTTAAGGTACTCACCATACGAACCTCCATAAAAACATAAAAAATCCACTATACTCTGCTTTTCAGTATAGCGGATTTTCTATAAAATTACAATTGCCCAATATCTTTCAAGCTGAAAATGAGACTCGAACTCACGACCCCTTCATTACGAGTGAAGTGCTCTACCGACTGAGCTATTTCAGCTTATGCTGTAATCTGTCAGAAATTGATAATTCTGACAGCCACAGCATTTAGTTTATAATATTATTTCTTCTCTGTCAAGTCCTTTTTGACCGGTATTTTCTCCTCCGTTTTATTCACTATTTGGGGTGCTTCTTTTGTCACCTTTTTCGTCACCGGTTTCACTGCAGTTTTTACAGCTGCTTTTGTTTTCCCGGCAGCCTTTCGTACAGTTCTTGTCTTGGTGATGGATTTCTTGATCTGGCTGTGCTCGGCAGCAGGCTTTTTCTCAATTTCTTCCGGAGTGCAGGTAAAGACTGCCACGCCAAGTGCCGGAAGCTTTACTGTGATGGAATACTCTCTCTCATCACACTCAGCCTTCTTCGCTGCTTTAACTCTCGTATTTACTACACCATTACCACCGTACTTTTTATCATCACTGTTAAAGATTTCTTTATATTTGCCGGCAAAAGGAACTCCCACATTGTAGTTTTCATATGGGATTGCCGCGAAATTGCAGACAGCCAGAACAGTTTCTTCCGGTTTCTCTGTCTTTCTCATGAATGCGATCACATTCTCCTCATACTTCATCAGCTGAACCCATTCAAATCCATCATATTCATCATCCAGCTGATAAAGTGCAGGATGAGCAAGATACATATTATTGAGGTCTTTGACAAATACTTCCAGTTCCTTTGGCATATCTTTATCCGGTGCCATCATCTTGCATCCCGGATGAAGCATCATATAAGCATAAGCCTCTCTGATCTGCGCATTCTTCTGTTCTTCACTTCCCGGCAGCTTATCCGCGAAATCCTTCAATGTACCAACATCCCTGCTGCCAAGCGTCAGAATATAATGTTCGCAGTATGCATAGAGCATGGACATAGTCAGCTGATCATGGTAATTCTTTCTCTCAATAGGATCCTTGCTCAAATATTCAAGCAGATCTTTTGTCCATCCGCCACTCCACTTATAGTCAAATCCCAGATGGTCATTCTCCACACTGTCTGTCAGCTCCGGCCAGAGTCCGTTCTCCTGAGCAACTAAAAGCAATCCGGGATTTCTCTCCTTTATCACAGAATTCAGATGCTTCAGAAATTCCAGAGCATCCAGATTTTCATTGGTTCCGTAAATATTAGGTGTCCACTCTCCCGGATTTCTGCCATAATCCAGATACAGCATGGCATCCACATCGTCCATACGCAGACCGTCAGCATGGTAGACCTCAGCCCAGAAGCAGGCATTGGAGATCAGGAAATCTTTCACCATCGGGCTTCCGTAATTATAGAGCAATGTTCCCCAGAACGGATGAATGGCCTCTGCCGGATTCTGTCTCTCATAAAGAGGTGTTCCGTCAAATTTCTCCAGACCGGAGGCATAACGCGGGAACTGTGCAGGTGTCCAGTCCAGAATCACACCGACCCCCGCCTGATGCAGCTCATCTACCAGCTTCTGAAAATCCGCCACGCTTCCAAATCTGGAAGTAGGTGCATAATATGCATATGTAGAATAACCACCTGTAATATCATCCAGATATTCCATCACAGGATGGAGTTCCACATGGGTAAAATCTTCCTCTGCCAGAAATTCCACCAGTTCCTCAGCGGATTTCCATTCCTCCAGAGATGTTTCATATATAGAAACCGGCTGTTTCCTGTCATCAAATCTGTGACGCTCTTTCATCCAGTCTCCGTCATTCCACTGAAAAGCACTTACATCTGCTACAACAGATGCTCCCTCAGGATCATGGTCTGCACTGTTCCCATAAGGATCAGCCTTTAACAGAACTTCGCCGCCTTTGACTTTAATTTCATATTTATAATGTGTCCCTGCCTCTACCCCGGGTACAAACAGCTCAAAGATACCGGACATAGGCATACGATGCATAATAGTCGCACGTCCGATCCATCCATTAAAATCACCTGCAATATTTACACTCACTGCGTTCGGAGCCCAGACAGCAAAAAGAGTACCTTTCACTCCTTTAATCTCCATTGGATGAGCGCCCAGCTTCTTATATGCCTCATAATAAACACCTGCGCAGAAAGCCTTCTCCTCTTCCTCTGTGATCTGGCATGGAAAAGCATAGGGATCATAACATTCTGTCTCTGTCTCTCCCATTTTTATAAGAAATCTGTATTCCGGCACCTTGCGTACAGGAAGCAATACTGCAAAATATCCGGCCTCGTCCTCTTTCTCGCAGACATAGGTTTTCTTTCCGCTGATCACACTGACTTCTTCTGCATCAGGAAAAAATCCCTGAATAAGAACTCCGTCCTGTGTGATCCTTGGTCCCATCACATCTCTGGGAGCAGTTTCCTCTCCATACACAATAGCTTCAATCCTCGGCCAGTCCATATAGCCGTATACTTTTTCGTCCATAGCTGCGTTACCTCCCCGATTGTCAGAAATACGATGATCGGTTACCCTTACCGGCAGCGTATTTATGGTACATTAAACGTCACCTGTAAACAATAACAAATCAAGTTATGTTTATTTTAGCATCTTTGCACAAAAAAATAAAGAAAATTGTTTGACAAATTCCCTTTCCTGCGCTAAATTTATGTTATTAACTATGGAAAGAATCTTGTTCCGGATACTATGCTTCTTTCCATCACAACAAGGAGGATACAAAATGGGAAACAAAGCCTTTGACGTAACCGCATTAGGCGAATTATTGATTGACTTTACTGAAAACGGAAGCAGCGCACAGGGGAATCCAATGCTGGAAGCCAATCCGGGCGGTGCTCCATGCAACGTGCTTGCAATGCTTGAGAAGCTTGGCAAAAAAACTGCATTCATCGGCAAAGTCGGAAACGACATGTTCGGAACCCAGCTTAAGAATGCCGTAGAGGAAGTAGGAATCGACACCCGCAATCTTGTAATTGATAACGAAGTACATACAACACTTGCATTCGTACATACCTATCCTGACGGAGACAGAGATTTCTCCTTCTACCGTAACCCGGGTGCAGATATGATGCTCACCAAGGATGAAATCCAGGAAGACCTGATCAGAGATTCCAGAATCTTCCACTTCGGAACTCTTTCTTCCACTCACGAAGGAGTACGCGAAGCAACCCGCTATGCCATCGATGTTGCAAAAGAAGCCGGATGTATCATCAGCTTTGACCCGAATCTTCGTCCGCCATTATGGAAATCTCTGGATGACGCAAAGGCAGAGATCGAATACGGCCTTGGCAAATGCGATATTCTGAAAATCTCAGATAACGAAGTTGAATTCCTGTTCGGAACTACAGACTATGACAAGGGTGCCGCACTTCTGAAAGAGAAATACAACATTCCGCTTATCCTTATCACACTTGGAAAAGACGGAAGCCGCGCTTACTACAAAGACATGAAAGTGGAAGCTGCTCCTTTCCTTCAGGAAAAGACTATCGAGACAACAGGTGCAGGCGATACCTTCTGCGCAAGTTCCTTAAACTATGTTCTGGAACATGGCCTGGACAATCTGACAGAAGAGAACTTAAAAGAACTGCTCACATTCGCAAATGCGGCAGCTTCTCTGATCACCACACGCAAGGGTGCTCTTCGCGTTATGTCCACCAAAGAAGAGGTTCTTGACTTTATGAAATCAAGAGGATGTTAATTTATATATTTCCTTAACGGACAATAATGAAGCCCGCTGCACTGCCAGACAGGGCTTCATTTTAATTCCTACATTTACACCGGACTGTTTACGCTGATACCGGTTCCGGTTTGTTACTATTATATAAGGATGTGTTTTTACAATGAATTCATCAGATAATTTTCAGGATTCTGCTCTTTCCCGTCTTATGCCCTTGATGAACAGTTCTTTTACTCCCGGACAGGCACAGGCTACTGTGGATAATTTTCAGGATCCGGATCAACGGCAGATTGCACAGGCTGAATTATATTATTTCTCAGGACGTGCAGAAGAATGCAGAAATATTGCGGAACTTTATCTCCAGGACAAAGATCTCTGTCTGCGCCTGTCCGCAGCACTTTTATATTCTTTTTCCAATCTTACTCTGGGCAATCCATCTGCTTCCAGAATGGGATTCAGAAATATTCAGGAATGTCTTCTTGTTGCAAAAGACAGTTCTGCACCAAAAGGAGCCATGGCTTCCTGTGTTTTCGCCAACTATCTGGCCATGGTACTGATGCATCTTCCCACAGACGGACTTCCTCCTCTTCAGGATTTTCTGCCATCTTTACCTTCCGGGCTTCGCGCTTATGCTGTTTATGTCCTCGCTCATAACGCTTATCTTCACAAAGAATATAAACGGGCGCTGGGATTATGTCAGTCTGTCTTTCTGATGCTTGACGGCTGCTACCCTGTTGCCATGGAATATCTCTACTGCGTGATCATTATGTGTCTGATCAACCTGAAGCAGCAGGATGAGGCCAGAGAAGCTCTGATAAAAGCATGGAACATGGCAAAACCGGATGGATTTCTGGAACCGTTTATCGAATATCATGGGTTGATGCTTGGACAGATTGAAGCCTGCATCAAACCTGCAGAACCGGAGAGTTACAGACAGCTTTCCCAGGCAGTTATTGCCTTCAGTCGTGGTTGGATGGCTATTCATAACCCACAGCTTCAGTCCTCTGTTACAGATAAACTGATGCCTATGGAATACTCCATAGCCATGCTCGCAAGCAAAGGCTGGACCAATCAGGAAATCGCAAAACAACTGTCTCTGTCCCCCAATACGATCAAACATTATCTTTCCCGCATTTTCCATCTGCTAGGTATAGAAAAACGCGAAGAATTGAAACCATTTGTAAATAAATAATGGCAAAAAGGCACTTTTTTGCCTTCTAACGGGCATTATATAATTTCATTCCATGATGTATAATATCCCTATAAACATATATTTTATAACAGGGAGGCGATCTTTATGAGAAAGAAATTATTAGCCGGGGTTATGGCACTTGCACTGTGTTCCACAAACATGCTCCCCCAGGCTATATTTGCGGGGGAATTTACTTCCGGGAATCTGGAAGAGGTAACTGAAGAAACTCCTGAAATCTTTACAGATGAGGAGCAGGATACGGCAAAAGAAGCATCTGAAGATATTTCCGTATTCAGCCCGGAAGATGTTCCTGCATTCAGCGACGAAACAGAAAATGTCCTGGCAGCTGCACAAGGTGAGGGAAATGGCGAAATTAATCTATCTAACAATTCCAAAGTTAATAATGGAATCTATAAAATTGACGCTGCAGGAACATACAAATTTACCAGTAACAATCAGGTAACCGCAAACCGAATTGTAATTCAAAATATCAATTCAAATCAGGGTAAAGTTGAAATTCACCTGAACAACTTAAATATTAACACTTCTAATGGTCCTGCTTTGTATATTATGGATAGTGTCAAAGTCGAAGTCCTCATATATTTACAAGGTAACAATGAATTGATAACGACTAACAAATCTTCTGCAGGTTTACAGAAGAACAATAGCTCATTACTTACAATAAGTAATGAGCCAGGCAAAGATACCGGATGTCTAGATGCGTCAAACAAAGCTATGGACCAACCTTATCCGTTTTCGTCAAAACTGGAACCGGCTGGTTATGGTGCCGGAATCGGCAGTGGCATGAATGAGTCGTTTGTCTCTAATATCGTTATTTCAGGTGTCTCTGTAACAGCAAGTTCCACTTCTGGCGCTGGTATCGGTAGTGGTTTGGCTTCAAATGCTGGTATCAGTGGCAATTGCTCTGATATTACTATTTCTAATAGCACTGTGACTGCAACTTCCACTTCTGGCGCTGGTATCGGTAGTGGTCAGGCTTCAGGTAATGGTATCAGTGGCAATTGCTCTAATATTAATATTTCTAATAGCACTGTAACTGCAACTTCCATTGATGGCGCTGGTATCGGTAGTGGTCGGGCTTCAAGTGGTACAGGTAGTGATACCAGCGGCAATTGCTCTGACATTACTATTTCTAATAGCACTGTGACTGCAACTTCCACTTCTGGCGCTGGTATCGGTAGTGGTTTGGCTATTGGTGGTGAAGATAGCTCTAATACCAGTGGCAATTGCTCTAATATTAATATTTCTAGTAGCACTGTAACTGCAACTTCCACTTATGGCGCTGGTATCGGTAGTGGTCATACTTTAGGTGGTGCAGGATGCACTAATACCAGTGGCACTTGTTCTGATATTTTTATTTCCGGCGGATCAGTAAAAGGTTCTTCCATTGGCTGTATTCCTCGTCAGTCTCAGAACGGAAGCCAGCTATATCTGTGTGAAATTTCAAATACAAGCTCTTCTACGGTAACAACTATAGATGACAAACCTTGGACGCCATCCAGCCATCTCTCAGATGGCAATCTGTATGCCTGGCTGACTGGAGAAGATCATTTTGTAACTGTTGGAAGTAAAAATCGATGTTATATTTTTACGTCAGGCACATTCACCCAAAAAGGCAAACATACTATAACCATTAATGATTTTAACTTTAACCCGCCTACTGACCTTACATATGATGGCAATTCCAAACCTGTTACTGTTATTCCCAAGGTCAGCTTTAAGGATATGGCAGAAAATATTACAGTAAAATATTTTCCTGAAGATAAATTAATAAATGGTTTTCCGGTAAACGCAGGAGACTATACAGTAAAAATAGCTGTTAATGAGGGTGATTTTTATTATCCCACCACCGGTGACCTAAGTGATCCAAATTGGTCTTTTACAATAAAGGAATCAGACAATACACCAAATTTTCCATTGAAAAACACAATCTTCGTTCCATGGTCCTGTAAGAAAGTAAATGAGATTGATCCTGATCCTCTTCCTGAAAACTGGGAATGGCAAGATTCAACTAAAGATCTGAATGTCGGAGACAATACCGCTACCGCATTTTACACTGGCGAAGACGCAAACAAAGGAAACTATAATACAGAAACTTTTACTTACACAA
>NZ_JBWJVP010000222.1:0-3425 GCF_056339915.1 Blautia sp. ZXY-1-B12
ACAAGAGCTTGACCTTGCCCCTCCGTCCGCATGAATAAACTGGTCAACTGAAACGTCAAACATAGTAATGAGTTTAACAAAAAGGTCGAAGCTGGGATATTGACCTTTGTTCTCAATATTCATAATGGTACGGGAGTCACGGTCTACTAATTCCGCAACATAGGCTTGTGTCCATCCCTTTTCTTCTCTGGCTCGTTTGAGAGCCGCCCCGAGGCCGTGAAAGTCAAACCTTCTTTCATCTTGGTTCATTCTCATATCACCCTATATCATTGTACATTTCTGGTTGGATTATGAGAATGTAATGAAACTTTATGTAAGGTAGTATTTCATTTCACTATTCACTTGTAAAATCTTGATGTAAAAGCCAACAGGCTATATAATTTATGAAGAAATAATTTTTTCAAAAATTCGTCCGCTGTAACATTTCACGGACATTTGCCTGTTATACTATCTGCAAAAAGCAAAGGAAGTGAGGATATGAAGCAGATTTTAATTGTCGAGGACGACAGTTTTTTGAATAAGATGTTGGCCTATAACCTGACCGCAGACGGCTACGGCGTGACTTCTGCCCTAAATGCCAGAACCGCAGCCGAAGCCATCCGCCAGCGGGAATTTAATTTAGTTCTGCTGGACATCAACCTGCCGGACGGGAACGGTTTTGAACTGTGCAAGCTGATAAAGCCCCAGCACCCGGATACCATCGTGATTTTCCTGACCGCCAACGATCAGGAGAGCGACCAGATACGGGGCTATGAGGTGGGCGCGGTGGACTACATCACAAAGCCCTTTGTGATCGGGGCCTTGCAGCGGAAAATCAAAGCCATGTTCGCCATGCTGGAACACCACAAACCGGCCAAGGACATTTACGACGACGGGCGGCTGTTTCTGGACTTCTCGGAACAGACGGCTTCCTTAAATGGCAAGCCCCTGACCCTATCCCCGATGGAGTACAAAATGCTGAACCTGTTCCGCAAAAATCCCCGGCAAGTGCTGACCCGTGGGCAGCTTTTGGAAAAGCTGTGGGATATAGACGAAAGGTTTGTAGACGAACACACCCTGACAACTTCTATCAGCCGGATTCGCAGCAAGATTGAATCCGACGGCGGCGCGCCCTACATCAAGACCGTTTACGGCATGGGCTATCAATGGACGGGAGGCGAGGCAAAATGAAGTTTCAAAACCTCTCGGTAAAGCGGCTGTTTGGCCGGGTGGCAATAGGGTTTGCCCTCTCCATGTCCGGGATCACCATAGCCCTTTTTCTTGTGACAAAACAGACGGCGGTGCTGCTGACGGGCGGGGCGCTGCTGTTGTGCGCCCTTGTAGGGATTTTTGTACTGACGCAGGCGTTTGGAAAACGGTTATCACAGTTTACCGCTGACCTGTGCCAGACCTTAGACCACATGATTGCCGGAAATGAAGCGCCCCAGCGGCCAGAGGACAGCGAAACCCAGCTTGCCAGAATCGGACACCGGCTGGCAAGGCTTTACCAGATCATGCAGGAGAACCGCCGCCGGGTGGACGAGGAACGGCAGGAGTTACAGACCCTTGTATCGGATATTTCCCATCAGGTGAAAACGCCGGTAAGCAATCTGAAAATGGCGACGGACACCCTGCTGGAAAAGCCTATGGCCGAGGCAGAGCGCACCGACTTTATCCGGGGAATCCGCAGCCAGACGGATAAGCTGGACTTTCTCTTTCAGGCCCTTGTGAAAACCTCCCGTCTGGAAACAGGCGTGATCCAGTTGGACAAGAAACCGGGCCGCCTCTTTGATACCGTGGCACAGGCCATGAGTGGGATCGTGTATGCAGCGGAGAAAAAGGAAATCGCCGTGTCTGTGGACTGCCCGGAGGATTTGACCGTTTCCCATGACAGCAAGTGGACATCGGAAGCCCTCTTTAACCTGCTGGACAATGCGGTGAAGTACACCCCGGCAGGCGGGAAAATCGCTGTGTCTGTGGTGCTGTGGGAAATGTATGTGGAAATCAAAGTGACCGACACTGGCAAGGGCATTTCCGAAAGCAATCAGGCCGCTATCTTCCAGCGCTTCTATCGTGAGGAAGAAGTACACGAACAGCAGGGTGTGGGCATTGGCCTGTATCTGGCCCGCGAGATCGTAACGCGGCAGGGCGGCTATATCAAAGTGGTTTCGGAGCCGGGCAAGGGTTCGGAATTTTCCATTATGCTTCCCTTGCGTTGAGAGAAACTTTCTGCTTCGGGTCAAGTTGGCCTGAAGTGCAGAGATAAAATGAAATGTCCGAGCGTTGTAACATTTCACCTCAATTTTCAATGAATTTTTTTAGCCGCTGTAACATTTCGCGGACATTTGGGTTTTACAATACACTTATCAACAGGTAGGAAGCCTTGAAAGGAGTTTTGAATATGAGCGTTTTACAGACGATTGACCTGAAAAAGTATTACGGTACAGAACCGAACATTACCCGCGCCCTTGACGGCGTAAATTTCTCCGTGGAGGACGGCGAGTTTGTGGCTGTTGTGGGAACCTCTGGTAGCGGCAAGTCCACCCTGCTTCACATGATGGGCGGGTTGGACACTCCCACCAGCGGAACCGTGATTGTCCGAGGCGAAGAACTGGCAAAGAAGAACGACGAGCAGCTTACCATCTTTCGCCGCCGCAACATCGGCTTTATCTTCCAGAACTATAACCTTGTTCCCATCCTGAATGTGTATGAGAACATTGTCCTGCCGGTGGAGCTGGACGGGGACACGGTGGATCAGAAGTTTTTGGACGAAATTGTTCACCTACTGGGGCTGGAAAATAAACTGAAAAATATGCCGAACAATCTATCCGGCGGACAGCAGCAGCGTGTGGCTATCGCCCGCGCCTTGATTACCAAACCGGCTATCGTGCTGGCGGACGAACCGACCGGCAATCTTGACAGCAAGACCAGCACTGAGGTGCTGGGGCTTATCAAGCGCACCAGTGCGGAGTTCCGGCAAACCGTTGTGATGATTACCCACAACAACGATATTGCCCGTCTTGCAGATCGGATTGTCCGCATTGAGGATGGCAGGATTGTGGAATAAGGAGGTGGCAAGCTATGACATGGCCTTTTGAAAATGATACCAGTGACATTGAAAAGAAGCTGGCAAAGCGCAGTTTGCATCGTGAACGGCAGCGTAATTTATTTGCAATCATTGCTCTTGTGCTAACTGCATTTATGATAACTGCGACATTCAGTATTGGTTTTAGTTATTTTGAAACCTACCAAATGCAACAAATTCGGTTAATGGGAACTACCGCTGATGTCGGAATCACAAATGTAACAGAAAATCAGTTGGTTGAAATTTCAAAATCAAACCTTGTCCTTGACGTAGGTATACAGCAGCGTTTAGGTAGTGTTGATACAGAACAACTGAGAAACGCAAGATTAGGTGTAGTATGGATAAATGATACAGAGTGGGA
>NZ_JBWJVP010000223.1:0-13871 GCF_056339915.1 Blautia sp. ZXY-1-B12
TTTTTCTTAAGTATCTCTAACAATGACACTGCTTCTGAAATTGAATATCCCTTTCCTGATGGTATATAGGTCTTAATTGATTCTTCCAACCCTTCTGATGAAATAGAATCTATTCTAAATTTATCGAGAATATCTTTCTTATTATTAAAATAAATGGTATCAACACATTTTTTTAACACTTCTGCATTACTTATCCCAATTCCTTTTATTAATCCTCGAATATGATCTCCATCAATATGTGTAACAAAAATATCAACCTTTTCATTTCTTTCAGCTATATTTTCTATTATTGAAGCAATGTCTCCTCCATTGGATTCTACGCCTCCATCAATTATTATATTATGTCTTGTTCCCTCTTTTTTTCCATATCTAACCCAAAGACAATCTCCCTCATTTGCTGGAAGTAAATAAACATCTACCATAATAATATGCCTTTCCTTATCATATTCATAATAATTCATTAAAATCTTTTGCATAATTGTATGCTTCTTTCATACATGTAGCTTCTTTTATATAATCTATATATCGTTTTCGATAATAATCCATTACCCTATACTCAATCACATCTTTCATCTGCTCTGCTAACACAGAATTCTTTATAATTTCTTTCATTTCATCCCTTAATACCAGCGCTGAATCTTCCCTTTTCAAAAAAAATCCTTTTCCTGATTTCACTAAGAAGTTCACTGGCATCTTAATAATCCTTTTAATATGATCTTTATCCGAAATTTTGCAGTACTGCTCATATGTAATCCCTGTATCCAGATCTTTCCAGTTCGTTCCTGTAGAGAAGAATTCTTTCCAACTTGCCAAAAGTTCTGTTTCTGTCACTTCCATTCTTACATCACCATGATTATAGAAAGCCATCAGTACTGGCATTTTGTATACCTTGGTCATATTGGTGTTTTCCAGCAGTTTTATAAATTCTTTTCCTATTCCCTGGAAGAAAGTTTTTTGTTCATCTGTAAGTTCATTTAATTCATTCAGATATTCCAGATACTTTTTAAATGGATTCTCACTTGAACGTGCAATTGCCTTCTGATAAACGTCATCATCCATATATGTAAATAAATCCATTCTGGATGGTTGTTTGCCGAGTAATTCTTTTACTCTGAAATATTCTTTTTTTATCTGATCTTTAAGTGATTGTTGTTTCTTGTCCATTTCTGCAAACAAATCAATTAATTTCATATCAAAATCAACAAAACAATCATCCGGATAATCTGTTTTATCTGCTGGAGAATAGGTTTGTTTCTCTGCTTTACTTTTTCCTGTCAGTAAGTATCTGACTCTTCCTGCCTTTTCGTAATTGCCGATGAAGTCCAGGACATTGAGATATTCTTTTCCTTTACTTCTCCGCAATCCTCTTCCAAGTTGCTGCAGGAATACTATTGGAGATTCCGTCGGACGGAGAAACATTACCATATCTACAGAGGGAATATCTACGCCTTCGTTGAACATATCCACCGAAAAGACGACTTTGATTTTTCCACTTTCCAATTTCTCAATTGCTTCTGTTCTGTCCATGGAGAATTCTCCATTTGCATTACTGTAAACTGCTGCTGATGGGATTCCTCTTCTGCTGAATTCCTTTGCCATTTCTTCTGCATGTTTTCTGGAACAGCAGAAGCCTAATGCCTGTTTTGAACCATATTTACAGTAATATTTGTAAATCAGATCATGTCTGTAAGCATTTCCTATGTATGTTTTGTTCAGTTCTTCTTCCGCATATTTTCCTCTGACTATATGCAGTTTGGTATAGTCTGTCTCGTCGTAGATTCCGTAATAGTGAAATGGAACCAGCATTCCTTTATTGATGCCATCTTTTAATGAAATCTCATACGGCACATTATAATCACAGATTTCATATATATTTTTGCCATCCATTCTCTCAGGTGTTGCTGTCAGTCCGAGGAGAAATTGGGGTTTAAAATACTCTACGATTTTTCTGTACTGATCATTGACTGCATGATGGAATTCGTCGATTACTACGTAGTTGAAGTAATCCGGTGCAAAGTATTTTTCATTCAGGTATTCTGATTTTCCGAGAGTTGCTACTGAAGCAAAGATAACTGATTTATCCGTGCATTTCTCATCTCCTGTAAAGAATCCATAATCCTCCGAATTTCTTACATTTCGGAAAGAATCTGCCGCCTGTTTCAGGATTTCCTCTCTGTGTGCAACAAATAAAACCTTTTCATATGGTTTGGAATCAAATGCTGCCAGATAAGTTTTTCCGATACCCGTTGCAGCCTGGATGAGCGCTTTCTTTGCTCCTTCTGCTCTTGTATCTTCCAATGCACAGAGTGCTTCAATCTGTGCCCCTCTTGGTTCATACATTGTTTTAATTTTAGTATCTTCTGTATCCTGTTCAAAGTCATATTTGTCAAGATCTTTTGCAACTGCAGGACGATGCCAGTTCTGGGAATATCTCTTTAATTCTTTATCATCGATTATGATGGAATGGTTTTCAAACAAGTCTTCAAATGTATAAAAAAATTCAGCATAGTTTTCTGGATCTTTTTTGCTGCTAAAACGGTAGTTCCATTCTATTCCTGAAGTCAGTGCACTTCTTGAAATATTGGACGATCCAATGTAAAGTTCACTATGGTCTGCATAATGGAATATGTAAGACTTTGGATGAAAAGAACGGCCTTTTTCGCAGTAAAATCTAAGATCAACTCTGTCACCGAGTTTTCTTTTAATCAGATATAGTGCAGACGGCTGGGTTATTCCGAGATAATTTCCTGTCAGGATTCGGATTTTGGCTCCGCGTTTCAGGGTGTTTTCCAGTTCCTGAAGAAGCATTTTTACTCCTGATTCCATAAGGAATGAAACAATGATATCAACGCTTTCTGCTTTCTTCATACTCTGGATTAACTGATAATATAATTGTCTTCTTTTATCAGGTCCGCCGGTCATGGCATCTGTGGAATATTCATTTTCATATCCGATGTTCATTTTTTCTGCATAATTAAGTTCAGCCATTTTTCCTCACCTCTTCCCGGTCGGACATCTCCTGTGATCCAGTGTTCTTCTATTTGCAGATTGTGTATCTCCTGTACAAAATCCGCAAATGTGTCTATTGTAAAATCTGTAAAGTATCGTCCGTTTCGCTCTCCCTCATACTCTCCATATTTGAAAGAAGTATAAATCCGTCCACCAGGTTTCAACGCTGTGAGCATTTTCTTGAAAACCTCTTTTAGTTCTTTTTTCGGTAAATGAAGAATGGAAGCACAAGCCCATATGCCGTCGTATTTCTCATTCACTTTCAGTTCCTGAAACAGCATCTGTCTAACTTTGATTCCAGTATGTTTACTCGCAATCTGGCATAACTGTTCGGAACCGTCTATTGCCTCTACCAGATAGCCTTGGTCCAAAAAATATTTCGTGTCCCTTCCTGCGCCGCAACCAAAATCGAGTATATATGCTCCCGGATTAAGCTTTTGCAAAAATTTGTCCTGCATTTCTGTAAACTCTACGGAAACAGTTCCAGACGCAAAGGACTGTGCATTTTCGTTATAGTAATTTAAAGTCTTATTCATTATTTTTATCCAATTTCCAAATGTCTCTTCAGACATTATTTCTCTTTTATATTCTTTACTGCCTAAGTCATCTGATAAAGCTAACTACTTTACGTCATATTATACAATTTTTCGACATAAACGGCAACAATTTTCGTTCGACATTACCTATTATATTCAATTCACTGTAATACAAAAAGAGACATACCTTCTACCTCTGATATGTCCCTTTCTTTCTAAGCAATTCTTGTTACTTTATTATTCAGTTTTAATATTTATGCTTCCGCGTCCATCTCCGCCTTAATCTCATCCTCGCAGTCTGCCATTGCCTGCAGTGTCATAGTGAGCAGCTTCTGCAGTTCCCAGCCAAGTTGTTCGGCTCCTCGCTCGATGACTTCTCTGGAGCATCCTGCTGCGAAGCCCTTGCTTTTATATTTCTTCTTGAGGGATTTGAGTTCCATGTCTTTTGTGCTTTTGGATGGTCTCATAAGTGCTGCTGCCCAGATAAGTCCTGTAAGTTCGTCTGCTGCAAAGAGTACTTTTTCCATTTCGTGTTCCGGTGCTACGTCAATAGTTGCGCCACATCCTACTGTGATGCCGTAACCGTGGGATACAACTGAATGGATCACGTCTTCGCCTACACCTGCTTCGCGGAGCATTTCCGGAGCTTTCAGACAGTGTTCTTCCGGATATAGTTCAAAGTCGATGTCGTGGAGGAGCCCTACAATTCCCCAGTATTCTGCATCTTCGCCATAGCCAAGTTCACTGGCATACCATTTCATTACTGCTTCTACAGTCAGAGCATGCTGAATGTGGAATGGATCCTTGTTGTATTTTTTTAATAATGTAAATGCCTCGTCTCGTGTTATTGTCTTCATTTGTCACTCCTCATATCTGAATTATCAGGTGGATCAAATCATCCGCTTTACTGCTTGTTTATAACTGAATAACTGCTCTGCAGTTTATCTGTCAATCTGGATCTGACATGCTTCCATTGCTTTCAGTGCATTCTCATGACTTTCCGGTGTTACGCCTGCGCAACATTTAGCGTCTACGATGATCGGAACTTCCGGGAGAGATGCTTTAACCAGAAGTGCATTGGAAATAACACAGATGTCTGTGCATAAACCTACGAAGGTGATACTTTCAATTCCCTGATCTTCATCTAACATCTGTAATTCTCCTGCCAGAGTTGTGGAACCGAAAGTTTCTTTATCAATGGGTTCTGTTTTTCTGAGTGCATCTAATTCGCTTCGGATCTGCCATCCTTCGGTGTCACGGATACAGTGCGGTACAGGAAGCTTCTTTCCTTCCTGAGTGTCAAGATAGTAAGTCTCATGGGTGTCTCTGGTAAAAAGAACAACTCCATCAAAATTTTCGATTTTCTCTTTTACACCAGGTACAATGGCAACTGCCTCTTTTGTTCCAAGAGCTCCGTCGATGAAGTCATTCTGCATGTCTACAACTACTAATACCTTCTGCATATTTCCTTCCCTTTCGTTCTTTCTGCACATTTTTTCAGATAATGCTATAAAATCTCTGGAAACGTATGCTGTTATTATTTGTTATTACTATACAACGACAAAGTGTTTTTGTACAGGCAAAAGTGCCTGTTTTACTATAGCAATTCCATAAAATATCAATCATCTATTTTGTAGTATATTTCTCAAATCTATACTTTTGTTTAATATCCGGATATTTGTCTCTGTCTACTTCACTCATAAACATATCATAGGGTCTGGCGCAGATTTTGAAAGGTGCGTAGAGCGCCTGGTAAATCATCAGTTTTTCACCATTTTCTGTATGATGGGCTACTGCAAGGACTTTATAGAGATATTCGGAAGTATCCGGGGATACCCATTCTCTTTTGAAATGCTGTACAATGTCGCCTGCATGGATATCGTGTTCCGGTGGTTCCGATGTGTTTTCATTTTCTGCGCTGTCAGGTTCTTCTGGTTCTGTGTTGAGTTCCATATATTCTTCTTTATCAAGGGAAACCGGGATTCCGGAACGGCCATTGATGTGGACGCCGCCATACCAGGTACCTGTGACCTCACAAATATCGCCTACTTCGTATTCCATGCTACAGTCATTATTTTTCTTTATGATTCTGATCTTTGCCATTTTATCATCTCCTAGCATATAGTTCTTATTTCATGCAACCAGAAAAACACTCTAACACGTTAGATTATATTCTCCAGCAAGTTCTTCATTTAAAACAACCACCTCAACGCCCCATATTTTTCTGACCTTAAGCAATCTGGCTCTTAATTCTGCCAATGGCCCGGCTAGCCACGTAATATCTTCTGCGTTTTTCCTGATTCTGGTATAACGCTCACTTTAATGCCACCCCGATTTCTTCTCGATACAACTGACGGAATGTATCCATAATTGCATTATGTTCCAACAATTCAAATTCCGGTGCTATCTCACATAATACTTTGTTGTTTTCATTTTTATATAAGGAAATGTACTGCAGTTTACTGTCCTGTCTCCGCTTTACTTCAATATATTTAGATAAAAAATAGTCATGTGTAGAAACAAAAATCTGTACACCTTCTGTCTCCAGCATGATCAACAATTCAGCCAGCACCGGAATATATTTCGGATTGATATTTGCTTCTGGCTCGTCCCAAAACAAAACGGATCCCTTCTCCAGTGTCCCGTTTTTTATCAACTGCCATAAAAGAGCAATTTTACGTAATCCTTCTGCTACCAAATTAAATTCTAACTTTGCCTGTGTACCAGGTTTTAAATAAAAACGATCCTCATGCAATGTTACTTTCCCATTACTGATTTTCTGTAAAATATCCAGATATTTTTTCCTTACAGTTGAATCCACTCCTCTGGAAATATCAATTTTGGCAGCCGCAATAATATCCAGATACGTATCATCAAATTCCACATTTCCCATTTTTACTGCAGCATCCAGATTCCAGGCATTTGATAAAATCTCTTTTGCCGGAATAAATACGCTTGTGAGATCAGACATCTGCTTTTCCCATTTCTCTTCTGAATTAATCTCTGCATCCCATTTTCGTGTCTTGGTTGAAAATGTCATTCCTATTTTGGCAGTATCAGATTCCACAGAAACCATGGCTTTATTGCTTCCACTCTTTCCTCTGTTTACCAGACGTCCAATTCCAGACTGATCAGGACGAAATAACATAGTTGTTTTCTGTGAAAAAGACACATCATGTTTGGAAGCCTGACATGCTGCATAGGCTAATTTCATAATATGAGTCTTTCCCACACCATTTTCACCAACTAATACATTTAATCCTTCACAAAAAGGAATCTTTATATCTTCAAATACCGTAAAATTCTCTGCTGCAATCTTTGTTAATGGCATTTCCATCACCTCAATATTTCCATTTTTATAAATCAGTTCATTATATCTGTCGCACGACAATATAAAGTAACTTCTATAATAATTTTATATTATAACACATATAAATATGTCAAACAGCTATTTTATTCAATATAATATTGTAAAATCTGAAAGCTTGTAAAAGGCTATAATTATCACTTCCAGTTCTTCCATATCTCCGGCTGATATCCTACTGTCGCCTGTTTTCCGTTTCTTACCACAGGGACTTTGATGATACTCTGGTTTTCGAGGATTTTCTCTGCTTTGTCTTCCTCTGCGATATAAGTGATCAATGCCAGCAGGTCTTTATCCTTGCAGTCAGTATCTATCAGCTTGTTATAACCACCAACTGCCTGGCAGACAGACTGGAATTCACCTTTACTTAAGCCTTTTTCTTTCATATCTATAAACTGATATTTAATTCCCCGTTCTTTGAAGTAGCGTTCTGCTTTCTTGCTGTCAAAGCTTTTCTTTGTACCAAAAATCTGTATATTCATAATCTAATACTTTCTCCCGTTTTCCATAGAATTGTTGTTCCTGTTCATTTTTAATTTTCGTCCATTTCACAGTTTTTTCAAATTCTCACCACATATTTCTCACATTTTCCGGTTATATTATTACTTGTACAGAGCAAAGAGTAATTGCAAATAAAACTTTTTCTTTTTCATACTTTTGCCGGGAATCGATGAGGTTCCCGGCCTCCTTCTTTTATTCCGTTATTTTTATTCCGTTATTTTTTATTCCGTTAGATTTTCTTTTTAATATGGTTATAGATGTTCAGTCCTTTTGTCTGTCCGTATTTGGAAATGATAGATCTGTAAATCTGCTGTTTTCTGTTTTTGTCTTCTGCATTTTTCTCCACAGTTGTAGAAACATAGTTTACTACTTCCTTTGGCATGCCTGCTTTGTCGAGAACCAATACCAGTTCCTGCTGTAATTTCTTTGTTCCGGCATTCATGTCAATTATCTTTTGTTTTGGCTTTTTTGTATTCTGATTCTCTGATTGTTTGACAGACTGTTTTTTCAGGTTGTTCATCCAACTGTTTTTCTGTTTTCTGACCGGATTGTTCGGTCATCTGTCCGTCTTTTTACTTTACCGGTCTGTTTTTTTTACCTGTTTCCTTGTATGCACCTGTTTTCCGGAAATCTTCTCATTTTCTGGAGACTTTCACATCTTTTTCTGTTTTCCAGAACTCTATAATATGGTCAAATCCTGTATCCTTACTGATTACAACAATTTTACATTCTTCATCCTGACCTGCACACTCTTTTCCTATCAGGTATCCCAGATAAGAGCCCAGATGCATATCTGCTGACTGATTTCCTGTTGGTACTTTATGTGTGATCAGTTTTGACTCTCCGTGATCATTGATAATATCAAGGTCTATTTTTCTGCTGTTATCTGTATAAAATAGATGGATAATATCTGTTTCCCGTAATTTTTCGCATCCTTTGAAGCCTTCACTTCCTACATTTTCATAATCAATTAAATAATAAGTTTTGATAATCTTCATCCTCTCTTTATTTGTTAATGTTCACTCCGTTCACAGTAACCTTTATTTTTCTCTGCTGTATAATACTCTGTCATTTTTCAGCCGGATAATTCTTTCCTATTTTAACATGCATCTTTCTTCGGCACAACCACATAGTGGCAGCTCTCCTGGTTAGTATTTCCTGGTTGTCTTTCCTGCCTGTTCCAGTCAGACAGAATATTATCATATCCACGAATAGTATTCCCATATTGCCGCCATAATAAATTTACATACCTTTTGTGAAAAATGACGGTTTTTTCATCAAATTTGAGTTGATAAATCTTTAACAAATTTCAAAAAAAGGCAAAAATCCTGTTGATTTTAAGCGTTAAATATGTATAATAGTAAAAGAGAAGCGATACCCATTCGCTTTTATGGTAAGGTATCTTAAGCCTGTTTAAACAGGCGCTTTCATTAACGAAGAAAAGAGGTTAAACGTAAGATGGCAAAAATCGATTTAAGCAAGTATGGCATTACCGGAACTACAGAAATTGTCTACAACCCTTCTTATGAAGTATTATTTGAAGAAGAAACCAAACCGGAACTGGAAGGCTTTGAAAAAGGTCAGGTCAGCGAACTTGGTGCAGTTAACGTTATGACAGGTATCTACACAGGACGTTCTCCTAAAGATAAATATATCGTTATGGATGAGAACTCCAAAGATACAGTATGGTGGACAACAGACGAATACAAAAACGATAACCATCCTGCAACTCAGGAAGCATGGAATGCAGTAAAAGAAATCGCTAAAAAAGAGCTCTCCAACAAGAGACTTTTCGTAGTAGATGCATTCTGCGGTGCTAACAAAGATACTCGTATGGCTATCCGTTTCATCGTTGAAGTTGCTTGGCAGGCACATTTCGTAACAAATATGTTCATCCAGCCAACAGCTGAAGAACTTGAAAACTTCGAGCCAGATTTCGTTGTATACAACGCTTCCAAAGCTAAAGTTGAAAACTATAAGGAATTAGGCCTTAACTCTGAAACAGCTGTAATGTTCAACATCACAACTAAAGAGCAGGTTATCGTAAACACATGGTACGGCGGAGAAATGAAGAAAGGTATGTTCTCTATGATGAACTACTTCCTTCCACTTAAAGGCATGGCTTCCATGCACTGCTCTGCAAACACAGATATGAACGGCGAAAACACAGCTATCTTCTTCGGTCTTTCCGGAACAGGTAAAACAACTCTTTCCACAGACCCGAAACGTCTCCTGATCGGTGATGACGAGCATGGCTGGGATGACAACGGCGTATTCAACTTCGAAGGCGGATGCTACGCTAAAGTTATCAACCTTGACAAAGAATCTGAGCCGGACATCTACAATGCAATCAAACGTAACGCTCTTCTTGAGAACGTAACACTTGATGCTGAAGGCAAGATTGATTTCGCAGATAAGAGTGTAACAGAGAATACTCGTGTATCTTATCCGATCAACCACATTGAAAACATCGTTCGCCCGATTTCTTCTGCACCGGCAGCTAAGAACGTAATCTTCCTGTCCGCAGATGCTTTCGGAGTACTTCCTCCAGTATCTATCCTGACAGAAGCTCAGACTCAGTACTATTTCCTGTCTGGATTCACAGCTAAACTTGCTGGTACAGAGCGTGGAATCACAGAGCCTACACCTACATTCTCTGCTTGCTTCGGACAGGCATTCCTTGAACTGCATCCGACAAAATACGCAGCAGAACTTGTTAAGAAAATGGAAAAGAGCGGAGCAAAAGCTTACCTGGTTAACACAGGATGGAACGGAACAGGAAAACGTATCTCCATCAAAGATACTCGTGGTATCATCGATGCAATCCTTAACGGAGATATCCTTAACGCTCCTACTAAGAAGATCCCATTCTTCGATTTCGAAGTTCCAACAGAGCTTAACGGCGTAGACACAGGTATCCTTGATCCTCGTGACACATATGCTGACGCTTCTGAATGGGAAGTAAAAGCTAAAGATCTTGCTGGAAGATTCATCAAGAACTTTGCTAAATACGAAGGAAACGCTGCTGGTAAAGCACTTGTTGCAGCTGGTCCTCAGTTATAATTATAATTGCTGAATTAAAGTTAATTATAATTAAATTATAATTTTATTGTCCAAATGAGTACGAAAGGGATGCGAGTAATTCGCATCCCTTTTTCATGTTGTTTCGGTGGTCAAGCGGATATTCGCAATCCGCTTCGCTACAGGGCTCTGAGTTTTTCTGCCACTTTCTCATATGCGGGTATCGGAACGTGATATTCTTCTCCCATTCTTACTACTTCGTAAACTAATCCGTCAATTTCGGACTGTTTTCCTGCCATGATATCCCGCTGCATGGAAGTGGTTGCTTCCGGTGCGAGGTTGGAAAGGATTTTTAAATTTACTTCTGCCATATCTTTCTGGAAAGGAACTCCCATGGCTTCTGCAAGTGCTGCGATTTCTTTTATCATGGTCTTAAAAAGTTCTCTGGCTTCGCCTTCTTTCTGGAAATCTGCGGCAGTTGCGTGGTAATAGAGTCCTGCTGCCCCGATCGGGGATACATAGGAAAATTTCTCCAGTGCTTCACGGCGGATGTTTTCCGAAAGAGTCCCGTCGATATGACTGTCACAGAGGTCTTTCTGAATCTCTTTCAGTTCCGGTCGGAATTCTGCTTTGTCTCTTACGCCGAATACAATGTGCAGGATCTGTCCATGCTGGAGAAGTTTTCCCGGTTCTTTAATGTTGGCAGAAACATAGATGCAGCCGTCCGTTACCAGAAGATCCGGCAATTCTTTCTGCATTTTTCCACCTGTTCCATATATATTCAACACTGGAATTACGATAGTATTTTTCCTGGCAATGCGTTTGATAAACGGAATCGTTTCCTGTAAGGAATAGCCTTTTACGCAGACAAAAATTACGTCCGGATGCTCTGCATAATGCTCCATATCTGTAGCAGGAATGCTTATGTTTTCCTCTGTTTTATCCCACATTTTCTCCAATGTAAGACCCTGTTTCTGGATCTTTTTCAGGTGTTCGCCTCTCGCGATCAGGGTTACGTCCTTGCCTGCTTTTTTCATATAATATCCGGTAACACCACCGGTTCCTCCGGCTCCAATGATTAAGTATTTCATATTTATTTTCTGCCCCGCTTTCATTGTTTTGATTCTTATATCATAGCACAATTACAATTTTTCTTCAGTATATTTTATGCATTACGCTGACATAATTTTGCATTGACAGTTTATTTTTTGCCCTGTAATATCAATGGTATCAATATCAGAATATATTACGCAGGAAAAGTATTAAGATGGAACGATATCTGGAATTTAGAATAGATGAACAAACTACAGAACTTAAAATGGAAGCATTTCTGAAAAAGAATGCAGGACTTACAAAACGGCAGATCAGCCAGGCGAAGTTTCGACCGGACGGGATTACCAGAAACGGAGTTCGCTGTCGTGTAACTGAGACAATATATCCAGGCGATGTGATCTGCGTTTGTCTGGAGGAAGCCGGGACTGCTTCTGCGCATCTTGAAAATTATAATGACGGAATCAGAAGTAAGGATTTGTCGGATTTCCATTCCAACAGAGCTTCAGCTCCAGTTTCCGAAACTTCTTTTTCTCTGAATATTTTATATGAAGATACGGATATTCTGGCAGTTGATAAACCGGCAGGAATGGTTACGCATCCGACGGGAATGCATTATACAGACAGCCTCTCCAATCTTGTTGCCGGTTACTTTCGAGAGAAAAATGAACAGGTCTGTGTCCGCCCGGTGGGGCGGCTGGATCAGGAGACTTCCGGGATTGTGGTTTTTGCCCAAAATCAGGTAGCAGCTTCAAGGCTTCAATCTGTAAAATCTCCATGCAAAATTCACAAGCAATATCTTGCCGCTGTATCCGGTACTTTGCCTGTAGATATGCCTGGTGTCTGGCATACCTTCAGATTTACCGCTGATGCAGGACCCGGAGAATCATCTGAAAATGAAAACTGCTGCTGATCTTTCCTTACATTCATCTGCATTATCGGGAAAAATCAAAACAGCAGTTACTCATTATCATACTCTTTTTTCCAGTCAGGACTGGTCGCTTATCACACTTAAGCTGGATACCGGACGTACCCACCAGATCCGTGTCCATATGGCATCCACAGGACATCCTTTGCTTGGAGATACTCTTTATCATTCAGACGATAAAATATCTTCCTGTGCTTCCTTTTCCAGGGCAGCCCTTCATGCATGGAAAGTTTCTTTTCAGCATCCTTTCAGAGATGAAATGCTCCTTCTGGAAGCACCATTACCTTTCGATTTTCGTGAACTGGTTTCACTTTCAGGGTCTGATCTGTTGTCTATTTAAGCTTCAAGTTCTTTGATCAGATTTACCATTTCAATGGCACTGAGTGCACAGTCATAGCCTTTATTTCCTGCTTTTGTACCTGCGCGTTCAATTGCCTGCTCGATGTTTTCTGTGGTAAGTACTCCGAATAATACCGGAACTCCTGTTTCCAGTGATACTGATGCAATCCCTTTGGAAACCTCATTGCATACATAATCATAATGACTGGTATTTCCACGAATCACAGCACCTACGCAGATAACCGCATCATACTTTCCACTTTTTGCCATTTTAGACGCGATCAGTGGGATTTCAAAAGCACCTGGTACCCACGCTACCTGGATGTCCTCTTCTTTTACATTGTGACGTGTCAGCCCATCCATGGCACCACTTACCAGCTTGGAAGTTATAAATTCATTGAAGCGGGCTGCTACAATTCCTACTTTCATTCCATCTGATACTAATTTTCCTTCTAATGTTTTCATTTTTTCTGGTCCTTTCATCTGTAAATTTATATTTTTTAACCTGTACAGGTTTTTATATACGGTAAATTTTATTTTCGGGAACGTTATCGTTATATATGAAAATCCCCGCTGTATTTAATACTTCAGAATATGTCCCATTCGTAATTGTTTTGTCTTAAGATAACGCAGATCATACGCTGTGGCATTCATCTGTATCGGAACTCTCTGTTTGATCCTGATTCCAAATTCTTCCAACTGATAAACTTTATCCGGGTTATTTGTCAGCAGCCGCAGCTCTTTTACCCCAAGATTTCTCAGAATCTGCGCACCAATGTAGTATTCTCTTTCGTCTCCGGCAAATCCAAGTGCCAGATTTGCTTCCAGTGTATCCATTCCCTGTTCCTGAAGTTCATAGGCACGAAGTTTATTGATCAGTCCGATTCCTCTTCCTTCCTGTCTCATATAAAGGAGTATCCCTCTGCCTTCTTCCTCAATCTGGGCCATCGCCGCTGCAAACTGCTGTCCGCAGTCACAACGCTGTGATCCAAAAACGTCTCCTGTCAGGCACTCTGAATGCACACGGCACAGGACGTTTTCTCCATCTCCGATTTCACCTTTTACCAGTGCTACATGATGTTCCCCATTCAGGCGGTTTACAAATCCATACGCCATAAACTCT
>NZ_JBWJVP010000224.1:0-55016 GCF_056339915.1 Blautia sp. ZXY-1-B12
ACAGCACCTTCTTTACGTCTGTTTACCAGAGTACCATCTTCTTCATAGGCGCGGTCTGCAAAAACCTCCATAGCTGTACGCAGGCCCATATCCTGAGCAGCCTTTGCCAGCTGTCCGCCGGAAAGAGCAAGTACGATCAGACTGCTGTCAAATTCTTTGATTGCCTCACAGATCGCAGTAGAAAGGGCATAGTCCTCTGCAGCCATATTATATAAGGCTCCATGAGGCTTTACATGCTGCATTTTTACACCGGTTACTCTGCAGAATGCATCCAGTGCACCCAGCTGATAAAGCACATATGCTTTTGCCTCTGCAGGGGAAACACTCAAATTTCTTCTTCCGAAGCCCATCAGATCAGGAAAACCCGGATGTGCTCCTATACGAATTCCCGCTTCCTTTGCCATTGCCAGCGTATTTCCCATAACTATCGGATCTGAAGCATGATAACCGCAGGCTACATTTGCAGAGGAGATTAGCGGAATGACACTTATCATCATTACCGATTTTATAGTTTCCAAAACTTTCTCCCAGATCACTGTTTAAATCTACTGTATACATTTACCTTACCTCTTTTCTATTTATTTCCCAGAGCGTGTTTGAAAAATCACTCCCTCAATCCGTATACAGGATCCTTACCTACAATCTTATCCCTTAATTTTCAGTACATTCTCAATAAATCCCGTATCTGCCTTTCCGTCGCAGAATACCTGATTCTTCATAATCTGATACTGGAAATCAAGGTTTGTCTCCACACCCATGACCACCATCTCATCCAGCGCAGAGCGCATTTTCTGCAGGGCAGCCTCTCTGTCAGGTGCATGAACGATTACCTTCGCAATCATGGAATCATACTCTGACGGAATCTTGTAGCCTGTATAAAGGGCAGTATCCACCCGGACTCCGTTGCCTGCCGGAAGATGCATATGCTGTACTACTCCGGGACTTGGCATGAAATTTTTCTCAGGAATCTCTGCGTTGATACGGCATTCAATAGCATGTCCTTTAATCCGGATATCTTCCTGTTTAAAGCTTAACTCCTCTCCCATAGCCACACGAATCTGCTCAATGATCAGATCTGTGCCTGTAACCATCTCTGTTACTCCATGCTCCACCTGGATTCTGGTATTCATTTCCATGAAATAGAAGTTGCCTTTGGGGTCTACGATAAATTCAATCGTTCCTGCATTGGTATAACCTACTGTTTTCGCAGCAAGAACTGCATATTCATTCATTTTCCTGCGGGTTTCTTCATCAATGGCAGGGGAAGGGGATTCCTCGATCAGCTTCTGATGATTTCTCTGTACCGAACAGTCACGTTCTCCCAGTGCCACCACATTTCCATGACTGTCTGCCATAATCTGGATCTCCACGTGGCGGGGATTTTCTACAAAACGTTCAATGTACATGGTATCATCCCCAAAAGCATTGGCTGATTCTCTCTGTGCCATATTAAACTGAAATTCAAATTCATCCTCATTGGCAGCCACACGCATTCCCTTGCCACCACCGCCTGAGGAAGCCTTGATCATAACCGGATATCCAATCTCTTCAGCCAGTTTTTTACCTGTTTCTGCATCGTATACAGGTTCCTTTGTTCCCGGTACAACCGGTACACCGGCATCCATCATGGTTTTACGGGCATGGGATTTATTTCCCATCTTATCGATCACATCCGCATCCGGTCCGATAAAGGTAATTCCGTTTTCTTTGCATTTGCGGACAAACTCACTGTTTTCTGAAAGAAAGCCAAAACCGGGATGGATAGCATCTGCTCCCATATTTTCTGCTGCAGCAATGATCCGGTCCATGTTCAGGTAGCTGTTTCTGGCAGGACCTTCTCCGATACAGATACGCTGGTCTGCCAGCTGTACATGAAGGCTCTTAGCATCTTCTTTTGAATAAACAGCTACACTTCGGATCCCCAGATTCCTGCAGGCACGTATGATCCGAACTGCAATCTCCCCACGGTTGGCGATCAAAATTTTATTAAACAATATGAAAGCCTCCTTATCCTACAGTCTCTTAACACGGAACAGAGGCTGTCCATATTCTACTTTCTGTTCATTACTTACCAGAACTGCTTCAATCTCACAGTCATAGTCACTCTGAATCTCATTCATAAGCTTCATGGCTTCCAGAATACACACTGTCTGTCCTGCTTTTACCTGATCTCCCACCTTTACAAAAGCAGGTACATCCGGAGCAGCTGCAGAATAGAAGGTTCCTACGATAGGAGAAGTGATAAACAGACTTTCCTCCTCTTCTTCCTCTGCTTTTTCCACAATTGTATTCACAGGTGCAGATGCAGCCACAGGAACTCCCGCTGCAACTACAGGAGGATGATCCAGCTTGCTCATTGTAATCTTTACATCCTTGTCCTTATATGTGAATTCATTAAGGGATGAATCCTCAATAATCTTTACCAGTCCTTCAATCTTCTCTAAATCCATCGAACATTATCCTTTCTGTCTATTTTATATTATTTTTTACGGTTATTCTTCAAACAGCTTGCGCAGTCTCTTTGCCACCAGACGGCAATCCAGAACCTCTTTACATGGCTGATGAATGATCTTTCTCAGTCCGTCAAGTTCTTTCATTTCCTCAACATAAAGAGCCTGAGCCTCCTGTACGGTAATTGCCTTGAAATGTATCTTATCATCTGTTTTTCTCTGTACCAGCTTGGGAATATCCACAGATGCCACTGTGGCAATTTTCCCATAACCGCCCGTTGTCTGACGGTCAGCCAGCAGAATGATAGGTTTACCATGGGAAGGTACCTGTATAGCCCCAAATGCGATTCCGTCGGAAATAATATCCGAAGTCTTCTTAGGAGCAATAAACGGTCCCTCCAGCCTGCAGCCCATACGGTCAAATTCATTTGTCACTGTATACTCACTGCCCAGGAAAGTCTGGATGCCCTGTTTGCTGAACATACCATCCTGCGGTCCCATTACTACCCGCAGTGTTGCTTCTGTCTGATCAAACTCATCCATATCAAGCTTTCGGGAAAGGAAAAACGGCAGATAACGTCTCTTAATACGAAATCCGATATAATCGTCCGCTTCCAGTTTTCTTCCCTTAAATCCGCCCAGACCACTCTTTAAATTGGTGCATCGGCTTCCCATCACTACCGGAATATCCAGATAACTGGAAAAAGCAATATAACCTCTGCTTCCCGTTCTGGCGCTTCCAAATTTCAGTACATCTCCCTTATTCATATACAGGGCTGTATACATGGGAGCCGGCTCTCCATTAATGGTTGGCTGAAAATCTCCGCCTGTGATTGCAATGATAGTAGCTGATGTAAATTCAAGGGTTGGGCCTATCAGCGTTATCTCCAATACTGCCTCATTCTCCGGATTATCCAGAAGAAGATTGGCTATTTTGAATGAACGGACATCCATGACTCCTGCCACACTGAATCCCTGACTCTGATATCCATAACGCCCCAGATCCTGAACCGTTGTCATCATTCCGCCTTTTAATATACGAATTCCCATTTTATGCCTCCTCATGAACGGTGCACTGGTATTCGCCACGTTCTACTAATTCTCTGATCCGTTTGTACTCATCTTCATCGATCGGTACAAAACGGATATAATCTCCTGCCTCTACCAGAATCGGGATTTCACGGTCCGGATCATAGGTTTTTACAGGTGTCATTCCCATCAGCTGCCATCCTCCCGGAGAATCCAGAGGATAAATCCCTGTCTGGGAACCACCGATTCCCACACTTCCTGCATTGATCTTGATTCTGGGATTTGCAAGACGGGGTGTATGGATCCTTTCATCCAGCCCGCCCAGATAACAAAAGCCCGGAAGAAAACCAAGCATATAGATCAGGTAATCTCTGGAAGAATGAATCTTTATTACTTCCTCTACGGAAAGTCCGGCATGTTCTGCAATATTCTCAATATCCGGACCATATTCTCCTCCATAGCATACAGGAATCTCATAAACTTTTCTGCATCCTTCACCTGCTGTAACTTCCATCTTTAACAGAATTTCCAGTCTTTTTTTCAGGTCATCGTAGGAAATCACACGCGGGTCATAATTAACCAGCAAAGAACAGAACGCAGGGATCATATCTACAACTCCCTCTATATGCTGTTCTTTCATAAGCTGTACAGTGGCAGTGATCTTCCGGTTGATCTCCGGACTGATCTCTTTGCCAAATTCAACCAGAACAGAAGAATCACCTTCTGTTAAAATTCTAATGTCCGGCATAATCTGCTCCTCTTTTCTTAATCTTTTCGCCATGTCTTTTTATCTGCTTCTTTCTGCATCACATGGCTGTTAATGAACCAAAAAGGTGTAACCTGGACGATCACACCTTTTTGACATACTCTCCAGTCTGAAAACCGGATACATTTTCCTCAATTATAACAATGTACCGATCTTAGATACAAATGTAGTCACACCGAGGTATGCTGTAAGAATTACCACGATCACTCCAAGAATGGTAAGTACTACCGGATGATGATAATTCTCTCCCATAATAGATTTCTTATGTGCAGCGATCAGACAGATTGCCAGGGTGATCGGAAGGATCAGACCATTCACAGCACCTGCAAGTACAAGAAGTACTGCCGGATTTCCAAGGATAAACATAATAGCTGTAGAAATAATGATAAATCCGATGATCACTTTATTTTCATTTTCCTCGATAGACTTGCTGAAAGTCTTCAGGAAGGAAACTGAAGTATAAGCTGCACCGATAATGGATGTGATTGCTGCGCACAGAAGAACCAGACCTGCAAAACGGTATCCGATTTCACCAGCCCCCTGCTTGAAAGCGTCTGCTGCAGGATTTGCAGCATCCAGTGTTACGCCCTTGACAACAACGCCCAGAACAGCCAGAAACAGGAAAATACGAACAATCGTAGCAATGATCATACCCATAACAGAACTCTTGTTGATCTCTTTCAGGTTCTTCTCGCCTGTAATTCCTGCATCAATCAGACGATGTGCGCCGGAGAAAGTGATATATCCTCCAACAGTACCTCCCAAAAGTGTAAGGATTGCAGGAATCAGATTTGTGGCACCGGCTTCCGGTACAAATGTATTCTTCAATGCACTTCCTACCGGTGGTTTTACCACAATGATCACAACAAAGATTACGATAATCATAATGGCACCCAGTACCTTGGTAATAGTATCCATGGCACTTTTGGCATTTTTCAGCACAAATACCAGGATTGCCAAAAGACCTGCCAGTATGTAACCAACTTTGGTAGGTATTCCAAGCAATGTGTTAAAACCAAGTGCTCCGCCACCTACGTTTCCGATATTAAATACCAGACCACCGAATACGATCAGTATCGATACCAGATATCCCAGTCCCGGAAGTACCTTATTGGAAACATCCTGACCACGAAGTCCGGTCACACAAAGCACACGCCAGATATTCAGCTGTGCAATGGCTGCAAGGATTACGGAAACCAGGATAACAAATCCAAAACTTTCCTGATACTGTCCGGTAAACGTTGCTGTCTGTGTCAGGAATCCTGGTCCGATTGCAGATGTGGCCATCAGAAACGCTGCGCCAAGTAAGGCTCCGCCACTCTTTTTCTTTTCGCTCATTTTTATTGCCTCCTTTTCATGTTATTATCGCACATTATACTAAAAAATGAATATTTACACAAGCAAAAATTATTTTGATAACTTTTGATGTCGAATTTTTGTTACTGTTCACTGGTAATATCCCGCGAGGTGTTTTTTGTGAGCGAAGGTCACAGAAAACCCGAGACATACTGCGCGAATTTATGCGATTAGCATAAATTAAGTTTGCGAAGCAAACGATACTCCTTGGGCATTGCACAAGGAGGTTCATATTTCCTGCATCGCGAAGCGTGTTGCTGAGAACGGAGTGAACAGTAACGAATTTTTATAATCTGTATTTTGTAATAAAAAACAGCAAAGGAGTACCCGGATTCCCATCCGATACAGCTCCTTTGCTGTTTTTTCAGTTAAAATGTAAATTTATCCGCAAAATATGCATCCAGTTCATCAATCTTCACACGAACCTGCTCCATAGTATCACGGTCGCGGATTGTAACTGCTCCGTCGTTTTCGGACTCAAAGTCATAAGTTACACAGAACGGAGTACCGATCTCATCCTGTCTTCTGTAACGTTTACCAATGTTTCCACGATCATCATATTCACAGTTATATTTCTTGCTTAACTGCTGATAAATCTTCTCTGCACCCTCATTAAGCTTCTTGGAAAGAGGAAGCACACCGATCTTAACAGGTGCAAGTGCCGGATGGAAATGAAGGACAGTACGAACGTCATTCTTCTCTGCATCCAGAACTTCCTCATCATATGCGCTGCACAGGAATGCAAGTACCACACGGTCAGCTCCAAGTGACGGCTCGATTACATACGGAATGTATTTCTGTTTCTTCTCATCGTCAAAGTATGTCAGATCCTGTCCTGATACGTTCTGATGCTGTGTCAGGTCATAGTCTGTTCTGTCAGCGATTCCCCAAAGCTCGCCCCATCCGAATGGGAACAGGAACTCTACGTCAGTAGTAGCTTTGCTGTAGAAGCTTAACTCTTCTGCATCATGGTCACGATAACGAACTTCTTCATCCTTCAATCCAAGAGAATGTAACCAGTTCAGGCAGAAGTTCTTCCAGTATGCAAACCACTCAAGGTCTGTATCCGGCTCACAAAAGAATTCAAGTTCCATCTGCTCGAACTCACGTGTACGGAATGTGAAGTTACCCGGTGTGATCTCGTTACGGAAAGATTTACCAATCTGACCGATACCAAACGGAATCTTCTTACGGGATGTTCTCTGAACATTCTTAAAGTTTACGAAAATACCCTGAGCTGTCTCAGGTCTTAAATATACAGTATTCTTGGCATCCTCTGTAACACCCTGGAATGTTTTGAACATCAGGTTGAACTGACGGATATCTGTAAAGTTATGTTTGCCGCATGTAGGGCATGGTACATTGTGATCTTTAATGAAGTTCATCATTTCTTCCTGAGACCATCCATCTACAGAGCTCTCCAGTTCAATTCCGTTCTCCTGGCTGAAATCCTCAATGATCTTGTCTGCGCGGAAACGCTCATGACATTCCTTACAGTCCATCAGCGGGTCAGAGAAGCTTCCCAGATGTCCGGATGCAACCCATGTCTGCGGGTTCATCAGAATTGCACAGTCAACACCTACATTGTATGGGGATTCCTGAATAAATTTCTGCCACCATGCACGTTTTACGTTATTCTTTAATTCTACACCAAGATTACCGTAATCCCATGTGTTTGCAAGACCACCATAGATTTCGGAACCCGGGTAAACAAATCCTCTTGCCTTTGCCAGCGCAATGATTTTGTCCATTGTTTTTTCCATGACTATTCTCCTCGTTCTTTTTATAAAATGCGTGTAACTGTTCATATCCGTCAGGCAATTTGGTTCACAATCCATTCCGCTATTTGATTAACGTAATAAACAGCTACAATTAACGTTATTATAACTGTATCTGATTTCTTTTTCAAGGTATCTCAGCTCATTATTTCCAGAATTTCCAGACTTTTGAACCGTTTTTCAGTGTTCGCAGCAATATAGGTATGGATATGACGTTCCAGTTCATGGAGTACTTCTTCTGTAACAGTAAATGTATAAAGCTTCCCAAGAGAAGCAGTTACTATGTACTGCATGGCATATAATGCAGGTGCTGAGATTCTCTTTGCATCATTTACATGTCCCAGACAGGCTTTATCCAGAATACCATGATTCTGCTGAGAAAAGAAAAGCTCTTCTCCCTCCACAGGCTGTCTTTCGCAGCACACACAATGAAACAGTGAAGGACACAATCCCTGTGCAGCCATCATACGAAGTTCAAAAATACACCTCACCAGCCTGTTATCAATATTCGGGTTCAGAAGTGCCTTCACTGTCACATACAGAAGGTTCATAGATTCTTTCTCGTCAATCCCCTCCTGTCCGAAATAATCTGCCAGTTCCAGAAAATAATATCCATAGTAGATTCCAGGCTGTTCGCCTGCCAGTTCCACAAAATGATGACTGATGGATACCTGATTCAGATTATAACTGGAACGCCCCTCATAAAGGGCAAAGGTTCCAAACACAAAAGGATTGGCAGCCGCCAGAAACTGGCTGTTTGGGCGGCGGGCTCCTTTTGCAAACGCGGAAATCTTGCCTCTTTCTCTGGTGAGAAGGACGATCCGCTTGTCATATTCTCCCACAGGCATGGCAGAGAGCACTACTCCCTGCACAGTTATCAAATCACTCATTCTCTCTGTTTCCTGACTGTCTTTTTATTTAGATTTCCTTCTTATCGTAACCAAAGTTCTTGATAAGGAAATCACTGTCTCTCCAGTCTTTCTTTACTTTTACCCAAAGCTTCAGATTCACTTTTGATTCCAGCATACGCTCAATCTCATATCTTGCATTACTTCCGATTTTCTTTAACATCGCACCCTGTTTGCCGATGATAATTCCTTTGTGAGACTCTCTTTCACAGATAATTGTCGCATCAATATCCACGATTGGATTTTTTCCCGGACGTGTTTTCATCCGGTCAATGGCAACTGCGATTCCATGCGGAATTTCCGCATCCAGTGCATGAAGTGCTTTCTCGCGGATGATCTCAGCCACGATCTGACGCTGAGGCTGATCAGTAACTGTATCTTCGTCATAAAACATAGGACCGTAAGGCAGATATTTCAGGATACAACCGATAATATCCTGTGTATTCTGTCCACGCAGTGCGGAGCATGGGATAATCTCTGCGAAATCGCATACTTTTCGGTAGGTGTCAATGGCAGGAAGGATTTCTTCCTTTGATACAGTATCAATTTTGTTGATGATCAGGATTACCGGCACTCCGATTCCCTGAAGCTGTTCTGCAATATGACGCTCTCCTGCCCCGATAAAGGTACTTGGCTCTACCAGCCACATAATGGCATCTACCTCTTTTAAAGTTCGCTCTGCCACCTGGACCATATATTCTCCCAGCTTATTCTTTGCCTTGTGGATACCGGGAGTATCGAGAAATACGATCTGACCTTCGTCACAGGTATAAACGGTCTGGATACGGTTTCTGGTTGTCTGTGGTTTCTTGGATGTGATAGCGATCTTCTGTCCGATGAGATGATTCATCAGAGTGGATTTACCTACGTTTGGACGTCCAATAATCGCTACAAATCCGGATTTAAAATTTTCGTTCATTCTGTTCTTTCCTTTTTTAACAATTGATCAGTGGTTTCACTTCCATCAGTACATCAGAGGCCTCAGCCACCTTGCTCTCGCTTCCCACCACACATATCTGATCTGCTGCCAGAACTGCCTCTATGATCTCGGCCAGTGCATGGATATCTTCTGCAGACGCATTCAGAATCTGATCACGTTCTTTCTGGAGCATCTCCTCTGTCACACCGCAGAAATATGCTGTCTTGGAAACAGAACCTTTCATCTGAGGTGTCCTGGGAACATCCTTTCCGCTGATGGTACCAATGATATATTTTGTCATCTCGCGCTCATCTGCCTGAAAATTGCGGATATAATCCGGAATCCCCTTATATACATCCAGTGTACGTTTCAGATGAGGATCGCGATAAGATACCAGATAGCTCTCACCATTCCTCTTAAATCCGCTCATACATCCATATGCACCGCCCTTTACGCGCAGATTCATCCACAGATAATCATAACTTAAGATAACCTTCAGAATTTCCAGTGCACCTGTATATTCCAGGCCTTTTTTCTTAAAGTTACCGGTCTGAGCCACATACTGGACCTGTCCGGAAGTCTTAAATCCCTCATTCTTCTTTGTGCAGGTCAGCTTCTCTTCCGATTTCTCCACCGGCTCTGTGCCAAGTCCTGCCTTTACAGCTCCCGCCAGTTTCTGAACTGTCTCCAGGGACTCTCTCTCACCTGTATAACTGATCATAAAGTTCTCCGGACGGAGAATTTTTTTCATCAGTTTGCAAAGCTCTTCTACAGTTTCCTCTTTTCGCTGTTCAAAATCTTTTTCCAGTTTCTCGATAAACTGATAATATCCGATTCCCGCCATCTCATCCTGAAATGCAGCCATCGGAGAAGAATATGCAGCTGCTCTGAGTACAGCAGTGGAATGTCCGGCACCTGTCAGGTTTACCTGTGCCCTGGACTTCACAGATGCAACAATCTCATAGAGACGCTTGGTATCCTCCAGTTTCGAGCTGTTCAGGATCTCCCCGATCATTTTGAAAAGGAAATCCATTTTCGTATAAAGTGCCTTACCTCTTACAGAGAACATAGCCTGAAACTCTTCTGTAGAATCAGCTCTGTCAAAAACCTCTACCCCACAGTTGATACCGCCTGTATTGGCATTGATTTCATTGAACAGTTCTCCGTATGTGTAATTCTCTGTATCCACATAACCCAGTACGGATTTCAAAAGTCCCAGATAAGGAATCTGCTCAGGCGCAATACTGTCAGTCTTAAACATCAGGTCTACGTAACCGATGCCATTTGTGCATACGTCATGGTAAAGGAACAGACTGTCATCTACCGTTAATTCTTCATTTATGATCTTTGCAGCTTCTCTTTTAATATCACTTCTCTTTAACATCGGAATGCACTCCAGTGCTTTTGGATCTTCGCCGGCTTCCTGATATGCTTCCAGTGCTTTCGTCTTCTCAACCATTGCATCCAGCTGTTCTTCAGAAAGACTGCTTCTGTATGCTTCCAGCTTCTCCTCCAGCTCTTTCTCACGCTGGGCTGCCAGACCTTTCTTCGGCACAAGAGTCATGATGCATCCATGTGGATTCTCAAGAAGATATTTACGGATCAGTTCTTCAAAATATCCTTCGTTTACTGCCTTTTTCAGTTTTTCAAAAACTGTAAGCTGCTGTACCTGTGCAAAGGGATTTCCTTTTTCATACAGCCAGTCTCCCAGAATATCCAGACTGTACATCAGTCCTTTCGGATAAGAGGAAAAATCAGCTTCACGATAGCGGAATTCAAAGTAATTGATTCCTGCCTCTACAGCTTTCCTGTCAATTCCATTCTTAACAATATCTCCCAGTACCTGTCTGATCACAGATACGAATTCTTCTTTTCTGTCCGGATTGGAACCTTTTGCAATTACTGTAAAATATGGCTGGAGAATACCATCATCATAAGATCCATAGACATCCTTGCCCGCTTTTACATCCAGAAGTGCCTGCTTTAACGGTGCTCCCGGTGCGCTTAACAGTGCGTAATCCAATACCTCAAATGCCATCGCCATCTGACTGTCCGCAGCATTTCCCACAACCATGTTATAAGAAAGATAGGTATTGTCCTCTTCTCCCTCATTCTCAGCAACCGGATACTCAAGAGTCACATCCCGGCATGCTCCGAATGCTTTCTGTTCCTGAATAACAGAATCCACATCCAGATAATCAAAATGCGACAGATAATGCTCATCCAGGAATGCCAGTTTCTCTTCCATATCCATATTTCCATACAGATAAATATAGCTGTTGGATGGATGGTAATAAGTTCTGTGGAAATTCAGGAAATTCTCATAGGTAAGATCCGGAATATTTTTCGGATCACCGCCTGATTCACATCCATAAGTGGTATCAGGGAAAAGGTGATTCATAATCTCCCGTTCCAGAACTTCATCCGGTGAGGAGAAAGCACCTTTCATCTCATTATATACAACACCGTTATATTTCAGCGGTCCTTCCTTCTGTTCCAGATGATAGTTCCAGCCTTCCTGACGGAAAATCTCTTCTCTTTTATAGATATTCGGATAAAATACCGCATCCAGATAAACATGCATCAGATTCTGAAAATCCTTATCATTGCAGCTGGCTACAGGATAGCAGGTTTTATCCGGATAAGTCATAGCATTCAGGAACGTATTCAGAGAACCCTTTACCAGTTCTACGAAAGGATCCTTTAATGGAAATTCCCTTGAACCGCAGAGTACACTGTGCTCCAGGATATGTGCCACACCTGTGCTGTCCTTAGGCGGTGTGCGGAATGCGATATTAAATACTTTATTCTCATCATCATTCTCGATCAGCATAACTCTTGCACCTGTTTTCTTATGGCGCAGAAGCCAGCCTGTGGAATGGATATCTGTCAGGTTTTCTTCTGTTACAACTTCATAAGCTGTCAAATTTGCTTTGTTCATGTATGCCTCCAGTAATTTTTTTTGGCTTTTCTTTATAATCCGCCTTCTCCCGGAAAATGAGCTTCGTAAGCTTCCCTTGCTGCCTTTGTTATCATTTCCAGTTCTTCCTGCATATTGATTTCTTCCGGAAACACAATGGCAGTGGTATAGACATCTTTCTGAAGCTTACTCTTCGCACTTTTCTCACTGATAGGAACAATTCCGCACAGGGTAGTATTATACGTCTTGTCCTTCTCACAAAGTTCCATATAAGTCTTAACCATATGGCAGCATTCTCTGTAAAGCAGTTCCCTGTGAAGTTCGCTCTTTTCCTGCATTTCCCTGAATTTCAGTCTGGCAAGGTTTTTCTCGATTTCTTTTCTGGCTCTCTTTAAACCAAACAGCTTTCCCGCTGTATCCTTGCTGTATTCCATTGCCATCCAAAGCGCCAGATACCCATCAGCACGTGTACCGGAACCTGCCTCTGAAGGTTCTCCATAACGCAGTTCCCACAGTTCCTTACGGACAGCATTTGCCTCCTCATCTTCGCCTGCAGCAATAGACTGGTCAAAGAAACATCTTTCTTTTCATCGGATCATGCTCTCTGTAATAAAGAGCAATTATTGGTGTGTCTGTCATATATTTATCCTTTCCGGTTACTTTATCTGTAACTGTTTGCTACCTTTATCTTACAATCCCAAAATTTACTTTCATGGCTCTTCATAGGTAAGCTCTGTTTCTGCCAGAGACAGCGCCTCTTCAATAACCTGATCCATATCCATGTAGCGATACATGCCGAGTCTTCCGCCAAAGATCACATTCTTCTCTTCCAGTGCGCGACGTTCATATTTGTCAAACAGTTCACTGTTCTTCGGGTCATTGACCGGATAGTACGGCTCTTTGCCTTTCTCCCATGCTGCCGGATATTCTCTGGTGATCACAGTCTTTGGCTGTGTACCAAATTCAAAATGTTTATGCTCGATGATCCTTGTATACGGAACTTCATAATCTGTATAATTGACAACCGCATTGCCCTGATAATTTCCCATATCCAGCACTTCTGTCTCAAATTTCAGTGATCTGTATTCCAGTTCTCCGTAACAATAGTCATAAAATTCATCGATCATACCTGTAAAGAGTACTTTGTCTGCCTGTGCAGTCAGTTCTTCTCTGTTTGCAAAGAAATCTGTATTCAGACATACCTGTACACCCTCCAGAAGTTTCTTCACAATACGTGTATATCCACCTTTGGGGATTCCCTGATAAGGATCTTTGAAATAGTTATTATCATAAGTATAACGCAAAGGCAGTCTTTTTATGATAATGCTGGCAGATCTTTACACTCCCTGCCCCACTGCTTCCTTGTATATCCCTCTACCAGTTTCTCATATACGTCCTGTCCAACCAGTGCAAGCGCCTGTTCCTCCAGGTTCTTCGGATGGGTAATGTGCATTCTTGCGATCTGTTCCTGTATCTTCGCTTTTGCCTCTGCAGGAGTACGTACTCCCCAGAGCTGATGGAAGGTATTCATATTAAACGGCAGATTATATAACTCATCCTTATAGACTGCGATCGGTGAATTTACAAAATGATTAAATTCTGCAAACTGATTGATATAATCCCACACCTGTTTTCTGGAAGTATGGAAAATATGTGCACCGTATCTGTGTACCTGGATCCCCTCTACTTCTTCTGTGTAAATATTACCGCCGATATGACCTCTCTTATCGATCACAAGGCATGTTTTCCCCCGTCTTGTGGCCTCATGTGCAAATACTGCACCAAAAAGGCCGGCTCCTACTATCAGATAATCATATTTCTTCATGTGCGACACCTTCTTCTTGTAATAATCAAGCGGATAAAATCATCCGCTTCGCTACTTGCTCATAACCGAATAACTGCTCCGCAGTTTATCAGGTTAAAAAAGCAGTAACGCTTTTTTTGCGCTACTGCCATTATAACAAATTCATCCGAAAATGGATAGTCTTTCTATTCTATTATTTTCCTGTCACTTTATCAAACACATCTGTGATTTCTTTGGATGGTGCTTTCGTAGCCAGACTGAAGATAATGATCATCACAAGGCTGACAGCAAAACCTACAGCCAGAGAATAAAGTCCTGTATAAGAACCAAGAGTCTGTCCTGCTGCAAACGGTATATAATCCCAGACGATAACTGTCAGACCACCGGAAACAATACCTGCAACTGCACCTGCAAGGTTTGTTCTTCTCCAGAACAGTGACATTACCACAGTCGGACCAAATGCTGCACCAAGACCGGCCCATGCATTGGATACCAGTCCCATGATACTGCTGTTCGGATTCCACGCAATCACAAATGCCAGAACAGACACCACGATAACCGTAAGTCTTGCAACTGCAAGGATTTCCTTTGAGTCTGCATCCTTCTTAATGAACTGATGATATAAATCCTCAGATGCTGCGGACGCTGTTACCAGAAGCTGTGAATCCGCTGTGGACATAATTGCCGCAAGAATACCGCAGAGGAAGATTCCTCCGATAAACGGAAGTCCCAGATGACTGGAAAACAGTTTATTGATCATCTCGATAAATACACTCTCTGAGGAAGATGCACCATTTTCACCAAGTACAGTCGGAAGCAGATATGCACGACCTATAATACCGATAAAGCACGCTGCTGTCAGAGAAAGGATATCCCACACGATTGCGATCGCACTGGATTTTTTTAATTCTTTCTCACTCTTTACAGCCATGAAGCGGGTAAGGATATGAGGCATACCGCAGTATCCAAGTCCCCATGCAAGCTGGGAAAAGATTTCAACAAATGTATATGGGCGCTCTCCGTTCTCAAAAGGATTCAGGAAAGCTGCTGCTCCACCCGGTGCTCCGCTCTGTGTCAGAAGATCACTCAGACTTCCGCTCAGTGTCAGATATGCAACCAGCGGAACGATCAGAAGACCGATCAGCATCAGTGTTCCCTGTACAAAGTCAGTTACGCATACAGCCATAAATCCCCCCATAAATGTATAGCAGAGAATGACTGCTGCACCAATTGCCAGAGCTATATGATAATCAATTCCAAATACTGTGTTAAAAAGTTTACCGCCTGCTGCCAGTGCAGAAGCTGTATAAACCAGGAAAAAGATTACGATCACGATGGATGAAAGCAATAACAGGATTCTCTTCTTATCCTGAAATCTGTTCTCAAGAAATGCCGGGATTGTAAGGGAATTGTTTGCTGCGATCGTATATTTACGAAGTCTGTGTGAAATACACACCCAGTTTAATACAGTTCCGATGAACAGACCTACAGCAATCCAGATCTGTCCTGTTCCCAGTGAATAAATTGCTCCCGGAAGTCCCATTAAGAGCCATCCGCTCATATCTGATGCCTGTGCTGAAAGAGCAGCTACCCATGCATTCAGTCCACGTCCTCCCAGAAAATAATCTTCCGAGCTGCTTGTTTTTTTCATATAAACCACACCAATGACTATCATAAGTAACAGATAGGCAACAAATGCGGACAATATGACCATTGTTGTACCACTCAAATTTACTCCTCCTTTTTTCTTCTTTTTTTCATACACTCTGGATTTGTCAAAGTATGTTCTGTTTCCTTCACATATTTATCCAAAAACAGAATACAGTCATTTTATATACTGCAAAAAGTAACCGGGTACCACTTCTGTACCCGGCTACTTTACCACATTACCTTAGCATCACGCAAGTGTATTTCTTGTTTTTCGACATTTTTCCGCCATTTTATGGAATTATTACTGTTACCGTCCGGCAAAGACCTTCACAGTAACTGTTTTATATTTTTACACCCAAACAGGTACTCTGTCAATCAGAAATTTATCTGTTTCTGTCTGCCAGCCTGTTTACATTCTCTTTTTGCTGTATGTTTTCTGCCTGCCAGAGCGTGTCTGAAAAATGCTTTACGCAAGATGTGCGTCACAATTTGTGGGAGATTTTGTTCGGATGAGGGCGTCGTAGTGGGCTACGACAACCGAATTCGGACAAAATATACCGCAAAGTGGGGCGTGCAGATTGCGAGAATGATTTTTCAGACACGCTCCAGGGCTTTATCTTTTTTCAGATAAACATTCTTAATATAGGAAATCAGTACCTCTTCCCCATGATCATTAAGTATCCGCAGCAGTCCCTCGAGATCTCTCTTTGTCTTCGGATGGATAAACCACAGCTTTTCCTTACCTTTCAGATAATAGTCCAGTGGCTGATGCTGATCATACTTATCCCCCAGATAATTTCTGGAAGCACTGATCCTGTCCATCACCATTTCCGCAATATATTTACGGGGCATGGGCACACCATTGATGATATGCTCATCTCCCGGTGCATAATCTACCCAGTACTCAAAATGATGTTTGTTGCGCCCTTTATGATGAAGCCAGGATTTTGATATTCCTGTATCTTCTCTTTCTGCATTGTTGGGACTTCTGTCTCCCTGATAGTATTTACATCCAACCAGAAATTCCACAGGTGCATATTTGGACAGGTCATGAAGCAGTCCCTGTTTATACATACCAGCCCGGAAACAGTAATGCATAACCAACAGCTTATGTTTGGTTATTGTTTTAAAGTGCAGCCACGGATGCATCTTTCTTCTCCTCCTCTACAGCCATCAGCACCACGATCGTACGCGGTGTGACCTTCAGCTTTTTACTATAAGTTTCCTGTTCCTGCTCCAGGAAACCATTCTCTTTCACAGCACTGGTATCAATCACTTTCTTCCATTTTCTGTATCCTGCCAGATTAGGAAGCGCAAAAATACGATCTTCCCAGTGAAAGTTATATGCAACGTATATGGAAGCATCCTCGCTGCCGTCTGCCCGGTGCGCATAGGCGCCACAATACATAATTCCAAGCAGTCTGGATGTGTTCTCAGAATTCATATACCATGCGCGTTCTCCATGAAGTGAAACATCCGGCAGTCCCCTGGTCTGATAATCCACTCCGTACATTTCTCCCGGAACATGAAGAATCGGATGTTCTTTCCGGAAAGCAATGGCATTCTTTACAAACTGAAACAGGGATTCATTTTTCTTCAGTGCTTTCCAGTCAATCCATCCAACCTGATTATCCTGACAATAGGCATTATTATTTCCGTTCTGTGAATTTCCAAACTCATCCCCGCCATAGATCATAGGAACACCCTGACTGAGCAGCACCATAAGAAAAGCATTTCTGATCTGACGTTCTCTCATCTGTCTGATCTGCAGCCTTCTGCTTGGCCCTTCCACGCCACAGTTCCAGGAATAATTATAACTGCTGCCATCGTGATTATTCTCCTGATTTGCTTCATTATGTCTGTAATTATAGGTCACCATATCATTCATGGTAAAGCCATCCTGACAGGCCATATAATTAATGACTGCATAGATATTTGGATTCCTTCTGATATGGTAAGCAGCCACTGAGACCATATCCTCGTCACTTTTCAGAAAACGGCGCATATCCTGCAAAAATCCCGGATTATACTGTGCAATACATTTGTCTTCCGGTTTCTTCTTTTTCCGGATCTGGCTCTCATCAAAATCGTGAAACATCAGCCGGGTATCACTTAAAACCCCGTCATGCATCAGCAATTTGGCAGAAACTCCCTCACCCAATACATGAAATCCGTCTACACGATAGTAAAGCTTCCAGAACTGCAATGCCCTGAGTGCTGTCACAGGATTACATTCTCGTGGAAAATACATTTCCATGATACAGGCAATTCCGGCCTGATGCAGTTTTTTAATGAATGTTTTAAACTCTTTCTCCGGATCATCTGTTGCACAGTAAGATCTCTTGGGTGCAAAATAATAGCCATACATATATCCCCAGAAATTAACACGTCCCTGTGTATGCTTCTCAGATACCATTTTCTCAGATTCAGAATTCTTACAGGTACCGCTTTCCATAAATTCATATGCAGGCATCAGTTCAATTGTATTGATACCAAGCTCTTTCCAGTACGGGATCATTTCCTCCAGTGCCTGAAAAGTTCCCTTTGTACCGGTTATCGTCCGATTCGCTTTTGTATATCCGCGCACATGCAGTTTATAAAGGATCATTTCGTGATATGGAATAGCCGGATTTTTGTCGTTCTCCCAGTCAAAAACTTCTTTTTTAAGAAATCCTCCCCTGACTTTGTGCGGATTCGTACCCACCTCTGCACCAAAGCGTTCCCGTCCCAGAATCCTGTACGCATAGGGATCAGTATACACCTTTCCATTTATCAGAAAATTGTACTCGTACTCTTTCAGATTAAAATCCGGAATATACATTGCATATACATTTCCGGTTCTGTTTTCTTCTGTAAAAGGAATCTCCACATAAGGTTTTGCTGATCTCTTTTTGTAGAGAATCAGAGATGCTCTGCTGTCTTCCGGTACCTCAACTGCAAAATTACAGCCATCTGCCAACGGATTTGCACCAGGCACAAGAGCCAGCCCCTTTTCTGTTTTCATCTTTCTGCTCTCAGCCATCTCTTTCTCTCCTTCATATTTTTTCTTGTTGCTCATTACACTTTTCAGAAACACTATACAACGCTATAATGTAATCTGAAGTTCTACCGGACAATGATCGGAGCCCATAATTTCAGAATGGATTTCTGCGCCTTTAAGCTTATCCTTCAACTGTGGAGACGTGATAAAATAGTCAATTCTCCACCCTGCATTCTTCTCTCTTGCTTTAAATCTGTAAGACCACCAGGAATATCTGCCCTCTACATCCGGATAAAAATAACGGAATGTATCGATAAATCCACTCTCCAGCACCTTACCAAAGCATGCTCTCTCTTCATCTGTAAATCCGGCATTTTTCCGGTTGGTCTTAGGATTCTTCAGGTCGATCTCCTGATGTGCCACATTGAAATCCCCGCAGCAGATCACAGGCTTACTTTCCTGCAATTTCAACAAGTATGCCAGAAAATCCTCTTCCCAGTGCATACGGTATTCCAGTCTGCGCAGTTCACTCTGGGAATTTGGTGTATATACAGTCACCAGATAAAATTTTTCATATTCCAGGGTGATCACACGCCCTTCTTTGTCATGTTCCTCAATTCCAATTCCATACACCACAGACAGTGGCTCTTTCTTTGTAAAAACAGCAGTTCCGGAATATCCCCGTCTGTTGGCATAATTCCAGTACTGATAATATCCCGGAAGTTCCAGCTTCACCTGCCCCTGCTGGCATTTCGTTTCCTGCAGGCAGAAAATATCCGCATCAAGTGCTGCAAAGCTCTCTTCAAACCCTTTGCCAATGCATGCACGTATACCATTTACATTCCATGAGATTAATTTCATAATCAACTGATCCCCTTTGTTTTCTTATTAGCCCTGTTCAGCATTTGCTAACGATTCTCCCCTGAACACTTCTGGTCTATTATAGCACGTTTCATGACTGTAAAAAACCTCTTTTTCTCCGGTTTCTGCTCATTGCATTTTTTTCCGGTTTCTGCTACAATGAACTGACATCAGATAAACATAGTCCCTGATAAATAAGAAAGAATGAGGAATATAAAATGAGTGACGAATTTACAGCTGGCGGATGTAACCCGAGTGACTGCGCTTCCTGCGGTGGTGGATGCAGTTCAGCCGGCGGATGCGATCCTGTTGAAAACCACAAGACAATCACCCTTACCATGGAAGACGATACAGAGGTAGAATGTGCGATCCTCACCGTTTTCCCGGTAGATGCGAAGGAATATATCGCACTTCTCCCACTTGATGAGAACGGTCAGAATGAAAGCGGCGAGGTTTACCTCTACGCATTTGCCCGTACTGAGAGCGGTGATCCGATGCTTTCCAACATCGAAAGCGACGAAGAATATGCAAAAGCCGCAGTTGCTTTTGACACAGTGCTTCAGAATGCAAAAGATTCAATGGAAAAAATTGATTAAGATCAAAGAACAATTATAGCAATTCCGGTATTTTATGGAATTGCTATAATTATTTTACCAAAATGTTACTGTTCACTCCGTTCACAGTAACACCAAAACACCTCTCAGGATAACTTCTAACCAATAGTTAATAGACATCTCCTTGTTCCAACTGTATACTGGATATAAAGATTATATTTGTGGCCAGAATCTATTCTGTCCCGGATCACTGTATCAGAAAATCCATATACACCCAAATATTCAAAACAAGGAGGGCTTACATAATGAAAAAGAAAAAATTTCCGGTTTTTATTCTATGCTCACTTCTAACCCTTACCAATATTCAGACACCATGGGCATTTTCGGATGAAGCACCCGATGATCCGGTATTTTCGGATGAATCGGTCGATGATCCGGTATTTCCGGTTGAACTGCCCGACGATCCGGCATTTTCTGACGAAATCACTCCTGATGAAGCAACATACGCCAAAGACACTGCAGATATATCTGCTTCCGGAAATTCCATTCCGATCACTGCTGACAGTGGATTTGCAGACCCTGTTTTCCAAAAATGGATTTCCGAAAACATTGATACAGATCGCAACGGGCTTCTCTCTGACGAGGAAATCTCCATGTGCACAGAAATCAGTATTCCTTCCATGTCAGTCGATTCCCTGGAAGGCATCGAATATTTTTATAATCTGAAAACCCTGGACTGTTCTGACAATGAACTGCTGTTTCTCGATGTATCAGCCAACACAGTTCTGAAATCTCTGAACTGCTCGCACAACAATCTGCTCAGTCTGGATCTCTCCTCATGCAAAAAACTGAAAGATCTTGACATCTCCTTTAACAACTGTGGGAGCAACAGTTCCATCAGTCTTCCCAAAAGTTTTTCTGTGGAGAAATTAAACATCTCTTCTGTTGTTCTTGATGATTTTGATTTCTCCCGTTTTTCCAGACTGAAAGAACTGGATTGCAGCAACTGTAATCTGCGCGCTCTTAAACCTGCATCTATGCCATCACTGGAAAAGCTTATCTGTTCCGGCAATCTCCTGGATACCCTGAACTTAAGCCGTCTTTCCGGTTTGAAATATCTGGACTGTTCTTCCAACAGTATACAGACTCTGAAACTGCCGGACACCAGATCACTGAATACCCTTTACTGCCAGAATAATCTTCTCACTAAACTGAACCTCTCCGGTTTTTTATCACTGAAGAAACTGAACTGTTCCGACAATAAGCTGTTGGAGCCTGATCTTCGCGGCTGCTTTCCCGAGGAACTGATCTGTAATGATAACGTGATCCGCACTCCTATGGAATTTTATGATCTGTCTCAGTTCGCTTCACCTGAAGATATCACCATAATGGAAAATGGCATGATCGACACCTCTTACCGGCTGACTGCTATTAATAAATTAAACCCTGTAAAAATCCGCCGCAGATTTACCAGTGCCGGCACAGAACAATATGGCACACAGATCATTTACATTGGATATCTGCTTGAAAATGATTTCCGATCACCTGCATTGTTTCAGCAAATGCAGCAGAACTATCCACTGACAGACGATCATATGCTTTCCCGCGAATATCTGAAGGAAGTTTCTTCCCTTTCCTTTGACGAAGATTTTCCGTTATTTTCTTCAGATCTGGCCTATTTTACAGGACTGAAAAGTCTGAGATGTACGGATCTTCCTCAAATCACCGAACTGGATCTCAGCAGAAATCCGGAACTTACCGAACTGATCTGTATTGGAACAGGTATCCGTTCTCTGAACCTTACCTCCAACAAAAGCCTGGAATCTGTTCAGCTGTGTAACAACAGCCTTTCCTCATTAAATATAACCGGACTTACGTCACTTTCCAGCCTTGACTGCCGCTTTAATTCTCTGGTCAGCGTTGATACCACAGGCTGCACTGCTTTGAAGGATAACCTGTTCTTTCCGCAGCATACATGCACCGTCAATGCTGATCAGGCAGGAAAAATTTCGTTCGACCAACTGGGAAATTTCCATCAACAGCTGGATACACCGGCAGCAATCCTCGCAGGCGATGAACTTCTGTACACACCCGGAGATGACTTCTTTACTCTTTTAAGTCCTGCCGTAACCATGACGGAAGCATCTTTTTCCATTATGGATACCAATACATGGCAGATTCTCGGAACCTGCCGGATGACCATAAACATTGAATCAGGAACTCCTGTCACTCCTGAAAAACCGTCATTAAAAAAAATCAAATCCACTCATGAGGTTACCATCACCTGGAAAAAAGCAAAGAATGTCAGTGGATACCGGATTCTCCGCAGAGAAAAGAATAAATCAGAGGCTTCATGGAAAGCAATCGCAACAGTTTCCTCTTCCCGTACCTCCTATACAGACAGTACCGGACTGATCAAGAAATCCTACCTGTATACAGTGCAGTCCTACACTTTCCGGAACGGTAAGAAAATCTACAGTAAATATAACACCAAAGGCCTGACCGGTACAGCAAAACTCAAACGCCCTGCGGTTAAAAAGCCCCAAAAAGATGTTGTCATAAATCTTATGTGGGACGAAGTTCCGGGTGCCGATGGCTATCGCATCTACCGCCGCAGGAAAGGTATCTCCAAATGGACAAAACTGGGAGATATTGAATTTTCCGGGTTGTATTACACAGACGAAACTGCTGTTCCCAAAACAGTCTATGATTATGCAGTCCGCCCATACCGTAAGCTTGGCAGCAAAATTTCTCTGGGTGATTACAGCTCCACCGGATACGTCTGCCAGACTGCAATTCCAAAGGTCAGCCTGACTTCTGTCACTGAGCAGGATGGCGGCGTCACAGTAAAATGGAAACACCAGACTTATGTCACCGGCTACTTTATTTATCGTGCAGACGATCAGAACAGTAAATACTGTAAAATTTCAGATACACCAAACGGTCCTGATTCAGAGGAATACTATGCATATTATGAACCAGTGCCATTCGGCTCCGTAAATCCATTATATAAAGTTCGGGCATACGTCCTTATCGGTAAGAAATATTACTATGGACCATATTCCAGAGCACTGGCTCTAAATCCGTACTCCGATAATCTCAATGCTCACGATTTTTCGGAATTCCACATGGGTTACCAGTTAAGCAACAGTTCTTCCTCCACAGGTTTTGACCGTAACTATAATGACGGTGGCAGTTTTTCCATGGCTGCCGCCTATCTTACACGCGGATCCGGTCCTGTATACGAATGGCAGGCTCCTTACGAAAATATCTCATCAGCATCCTATGACTCATTCACACCTGCGCTTAGAGTAAATGAGATTATGTTTATTCCCCAGCGAAAGAATGCATTAGATAATCAGGCAATCAAACAGGCAATTATGAATTACGGTGCAGTATCTGCATCCTATCTCTCCGTTGACGAATACTACTCCAATGATCAGATTTCCTTCTGCCTTCCCGACGATTACGATGCAGGAAGGGCTCCTGCCGGTTCTGCACCTGTCATATCCACACAACATGCTATTGCTATTGTAGGATGGGATGATGATTACGCAAAAGAAAACTTTCCGGTCCGGCCGGCCGGCAACGGTGCCTTTCTTTGTAAAAACAGCTGGGGAAAAGATTTCGGGGACAATGGATATTTTTATATTTCCTATTACGACGGCTTTCTGGGTATGCAGGAGTTCTCCATGGCATTCGGAAAGATTTCCTCTGATAACACCTGTAACCGCATTTATCAGTATGATCCTTTAGGTGCCACCACTGCTTTCGGTTATAATGATGAACTGTACTGTGCCAATGTATTCCCTGAAAACGGACAGAAATTAGCCAGGAAAGAGCAGCTTGGTTCTGTCTCCTTCTATACCTATGATAATGATTATAACTATGAAGTTTATATTGTTTCTTCCTTTAAGAATCAAAACTCCTTTCAAAAGCTTCCTTCTCCTGCTGCCCGGGGAAACTGCCGGTATGCCGGATATCATACGGTAGATTTTTCCAGACCTGTGACTTTAAAAGCAGGCACACGTTTTGCTGTAGTCATAAAGTTATGGAGCAGCACAGGTGCAAAAACGTATTTCGAGGCTCCTCTGAACGGCACCAGTTCCAGAGCCACTGCTTCTGACGGAGAAAGTTATATCAGCCATCATGGGGATATATGGACGGATTTTAACACCTATCTGCCAAACACAAATGTGTGCATCAAAGCATTTACCAATGGTAAAATCACAGAAAATGTCCCTGCTGCCGGTTCAGACGGTAAAGATATTTCCTGTGAAAGCTACTCCGCTGAGGAACTGAAAGAACGAGGATTTCTCCTCAATCCGGCTTATGAAGACGGAAGTTCAGATATGGTCTCTTCTGTAAGCACCGGAAACGCATCTTCAGCCTCTGCCCCTGTACTTCCTGCCGCCTATGACCTGCGTCAGAGTGGTCGTGTATCCCCTGTGAAAAATCAGGGGGAACAGGGATTATGCTGGACATTCTCCACTTACGCTTCGCTTGAGAGCTTTCTTCTTTTTTCCTGAAAAAAATCCTCTCCCGGAATATCTATGAACATTCATAAATATTTCCGGGAGAGGATTTTTTATAGTCATTTTACATTACAATCCCGTTGATCTCCACATTCGCATCTACGTCCTGTGTATAGTCAATATCACTGTAATGGAATCCGAACATATGATAGAAATCTTCCCAGTAGCCGTCAATGTCGCAATACTGATTTACTGTATCTGTAGTGACTGCTTTCCAGCATTTCTTTACTTCTTCCTGAATCTCAGGGAGCAGTTCGTAATCATCCATACGGATAAATCCGTTTTCATCTGTCCGGAAACCTTCCGGGGTATAGAGTTTCTGTGTAAAAAGCCTTGCAATCTGCTGAATACAGTTTTCATGATTTCCGGCCCTTTTCATAACTTTATAAAGAATAGCAAAATACAGCGGTACAACCGGAATAGCTGCACTTGCCTGAGTTACCAGACCTTTGTTTACAGAAATTACTGCGCGGACATCCGGATGTGCCTGATTAATCTCTGACATTGTTTTCTGTAAGTGCTGTTTGGCAGTTCCAATGGTTCCATGATAGTAGATTGGATAAGTCAGTTCCGGTCCGATGTAGGAATATGCTACGGTTACTGCATTCTCAGTCAGTACATCTGCTGCTTTCAGCGCATCAATCCAGTCTGCCCAGTCTTCACCGCCCATAACCTTTACAGTACTTAAAACTTCTTCCTCTGTAGCAGGTTCTACTGTTTTCTCTGTGATCTCATTATTTCTCAGATCCAGACTCTTCTCTGTAAATGGCTCATCTGTAGTTTTCAGACAGGAAGACCAGGTCTTTCCTTCTGCATCTGTACGTCTCGGTGCTGCCAGGCTGTAGACTACCAGGTCCACTTTTCCAAGATCCTGTTTGATCAGTTCAATCGCCTTCTCCTTGATTTCCTTTGAAAAAGCATCTCCGTTAATGGTCTTTGCATAAACACCTTTCCCGGAAGCCAGTCTGTGAAACTCTGCTGTATTATACCATCCGGGTGTAGCTGTCCTTCTGCCATTTGCCTGACGTTCAAACATGATTCCAAGAGTATCAGCACCACAGTTTTCCAGTGCACAGATACGGGATGCGAGGCCGTAGCCTGTAGAACATCCGATGATCAGTGCTTTTTTTGTTCCGTTTACCATTCCCTGTTTACAGGCGTAATCTGCCTGGTTGCGCACACTCTCTGCACATCCCTGCGGATGTGCGGTTGTACAGATATATTCTCTTACTTTTGGCTCGATGATCATAACTTTTCTCCCTAAATTTATTTCTTTGCCTGATATTTTTTAGTCAAGCGGATAAAATCATCCGCTTCGTTACTTGTTCATAATCGAATAACTGCTCCGCAGTATATACGCTTGAATTGTATGTATTGCAAATATTTTGAATCTCAAAATATTATAGCAAAGAAAAAGCAGAACGTAAAGTAAAAATCTCAGATTCTTCCCTATGTTCTACTTTTTTTACATTCTGGCTCTGATTTCATCTATAAACTTTGTGAAATATGCATCCGCCAGAACATTACATTACTTTTACCCACTATTTCGCAGTAGTACTTCCAAATCCACCATTGCGGATTTCTGTAGCATCATCATCTACCGTGATTCCGTACTCTACAAAGATTCCCTGCATGAATCCTGTATCTGCCGGGATTGTAAGAGTTTTGTTTTCATTGGAATCATTTGTGATCTTTGAAAAAATGTGGCCTTCGTTATCTGAATAGAAATAATCACTGTCAATAATACCAACTGTGTTGTTAAGCTGAAGACGGTATTTAAATCCCAGTCCGCTTCTCGGATAACATTTCAGCACCCATTCCGGCTGCATTTCCACCCGGATTCCTGTCGGGATCTTTACTGTTTCGCCTGGTTTCAGAGTAAATTCTGCCGGTGCGAAAAAGTCATAGCCGGCACTTCCTGCTGTCGCTCTCTTCGGCAGACGGATAGCCTCGTATACTTTCTCTGCTTCTTCCTGAGACTGTGCGAAGGTATCGATCCAGTCTGCTGTGAAGCGTTCTTTGCTTACTTTATGAAATTTCGCGATTCGTTTCATCTGTTTTCCTCCTGTCTGGTCATGCAAAGCTAACACACCTGCTTCGCAGTACACTCATAGCTGAATATTTGGTTACTGTTCACACACCACTATCCCGAGACATACGAGCCAAAATTCCATTGCCGCAGGCAATCTGGAATGAATTTTGGCTACGTTACTGTGAACGGAGTGAACAGTAACAATATTTTGTGATCATCACTGACTGATTCAGTAAAAAAGCAGTTCAGGTACACCTGACGCATACTTGAACTGCCTGTATATTTCTTATTTATGCAATACGACTTTTCCTTCATGAAGAGTTTTGGGAACATCGATCACTCTCTGATTGCTGGAACCTTTCCATTTCAGGGAAAGTTCTTTCTTGTCCACCTCAAATTCACCGTCTACGCAGACATCCAGATAACGCACAATCTCTTCTTTGCAGATCTCCTCCCAGAGGAAACCTGTATAAAGCCAGATTGTTTTACCAGGATATCTCTTTCTGATCTCCTTCGCAAAGGCTGTTACCTCAGTGATATTTGCCGGGTGCAGTGGATCTCCACCTGAAAAGGTAATTCCGCTCACATAATCCTTATCCAGTTCCGCAAAAATCTCCTTGCGTTCTGCCTCACCGAAAGGCAGTCCGCCATTTGGATCCCAGGTGACAGGATTCTGGCACTCCGGACAGCAGTGATTGCATCCTGCCACCCAGAGCACTACACGAAGTCCGTCGCCATTAAGCATATCGTCCTTGGTAATATTGTGATATCTCATAATTTTTTACGCTTCTTCCGGTACATCCTTCATGCTGAAACTGATTCTTCCCATCTTGTCTTTGCCAAGGCAGATAACCTTAACTTTATCACCAAGTGTGAGAACATCCTCAACACGATTGATTCTTTCTTTACAGATCTTGGAAATGTGTACCATTCCCTCTTTACCCGGTGCAAATTCAACGAATGCACCAAACTCTTTGATGCTGACAACTTTACCTGTAAAGATCTGTCCTGCTTCAAAATCAGTTGCAATGATCTTAACCATGTTAGCTGCCTCATCCATGCTCTTCTGATCAACTCCACAAATAGATACCGCACCTTCGTCTGTGATATCGATCTTAACACCTGTACGCTCGATGATCGTATTGATAGTCTTTCCTCTCTGACCTACAACATCACCGATCTTCTGAGGATTGATCTGGATCTGGATGATCTTCGGAGCATATTCGCCTACAGTTGTACGGGGAGCTGCGATGCATTTCTCCATAACTTCTGTCAGGATATATTCTCTAGCTTCTTTTGTACGTCTGATTGCTTCTTCTACGATCGGTCTTGTCAGTCCATGGATCTTGATATCCATCTGGATTGCTGTGATACCGTCATGAGTTCCGGCTACCTTGAAGTCCATATCTCCGAAGAAGTCTTCAAGTCCCTGGATATCTGTCAGAACGATGTAATCATCATCTGTATCGCCTGTTACCAGACCACAGGAAATACCTGCTACCGGTTTTTTGATCGGTACACCGGCTGCCATCAGAGACATTGTGGATGCACAGATACTTGCCTGAGAAGTAGAACCATTGGATTCAAATGTCTCAGATACAGTACGGATCGCATATGGGAATTCCTCTTCGCTTGGAAGTACAGGAACTAATGCTCTCTCAGCAAGTGCACCATGTCCGATCTCACGACGTCCCGGTCCTCTGGATGGTTTTGTCTCACCTACAGAATAGGACGGGAAATTGTAGTGATGCATATATCTCTTTGAAGTTTCAAATTCGTCAAGTCCGTCAAGCTTCTGTGCTTCTGCAAGAGGAGCCAGAGTTGTGATGGTACAGATCTGTGTCTGTCCACGTGTGAACATAGCAGAACCATGTACTCTCGGGATAATATCTGTCTCTGCTGCCAGAGGACGAATCTGAGTAATGGCACGACCATCAGGACGTTTGTGGTCTTTTAAGATCATCTTGCGGACAGTCTTCTTCTGATACTGATATACAGCCTCACCCAGAACTGCAAGCCACTCTTCCTTGTCGGCAAAAGCTTCTTTCAGTTTCTCTGTTACCTGACGGATATTTTCTTCTCTTGTCTGTTTATCGTCAGAGAATACGGCAACTTCCATTTCTGCCGGAGGTACGACCTCTTTGATCGCTGCGAAAAGTTCTTCCGGAACTGCACATGATTCGTAGCTGTGTTTCGGTTTTCCGCATTCTTCTACGATCTTATCGATAAATTTAATGATCTCCTGGTTTACTTCATGAGCTTTATAGATAGCTTCGATCATCTTGTCTTCCGGAACTTCTTTTGCGCCGGCTTCGATCATGATTACTTTCTCTCTTGTGGAAGCTACTGTAAGCTGAAGGTCAGATACATCTTTCTGTGCCATGGTAGGGTTGATGATATATTCACCATTGATCAGACCAACCTGTGTGGTAGCACACGGACCATCAAACGGAATATCGGAAATGCAGGTTGCAATAGAGGAACCAAGCATAGCCGGAATCTCCGGATTACACTCAGGATCAACAGACATAACCATGTTTACCAGTGTTACGTCGTTTCTGTAGTCCTTCGGAAACAGAGGACGCATTGGTCTGTCGATCACGCGGGGAAGTAAGGATTGCATGCTCGCTTGCTTTTCCCTCTCTCTTGTTAAATCCTCCTGGGATTTTGCCTACTGCATACATTTTCTCTTCATATTCAACGCTTAACGGGAAGAAATCAATTCCTTCTCTTGGCTCTTTGGATGCTGTTGCTGTAGATAAAACTGTAGTATCACCATAGTGCATTAATGCTGCACCGTTTGCCTGTTTTGCAACGCGGTTGATATCTACTGTCAAGGTTCTTCCGGCTAATTCCATGGAATAACTTTTGTACATATGTTCATTCTCCTTTTTTCATAATTCTGTTGTCATTTTCTGTTACCGTTCACTGCATGTCCGGTAACTACTTTATTCTTTTCAAATTTGTCTGTTCCGTCTGCTGACAATCTTGTCCATCAACGTTCAGACTTTTTATGAAATTGTCACATTAAAACAGGAGTCCGAAACAACTGAAAAAACTACTTTTCAGGCAAATATATCTGCCTGTTTTGTTACTTTCATATACAAAATAATCTTTTCAGTAGTCTCGGAAATAACTCCTGTCATGTTTCGCAGCTTCTGAATATGCAGATGCAGTCGAAACAACAAGCCACCGCAATCCTGAAAAACACCATATTTTACAGAACTGCCATATACATAAAAAGGGAGGCGGATGGAAATCCGCCCCCTTCCGCATACTAAAAGGCTATTATTTTCTTAAGCCTAATTTTTCAATCAGTGCACGGTATCTTTCGATGTCTGTTTTCTTCAGGTAAGCTAACAGTCCACGTCTCTGACCTACCATTTTCAGAAGACCACGTCTGGAGTGATGATCTTTATGGTTGCTCTGTAAATGCTCTGTAAGTTCCTGGATTCTTGCTGTAAGAACTGCTACCTGTACTTCCGGTGATCCTGTATCGCCTTCAGTTCTTGCATATTCTTTCATGATCGCTGCTTTCTTTTCTTTTGAAATCATTGTGATTTCCTCCTGTATTCTATAATTATTATTGATTGACCGCCACACATTAAGAGATGGTCGGAGCGTCCGGTCCCTGAACATGGGCTAAATTCACCTTGGTTAGTATAGCACATTGATTCTGGCGTGTAAACCTCTTTTTTACAAAGTTTCAAAATATTCCTGTCCCTTCACAGCATCCCTCTCCAGCTGTGCCTTCAGTGCCTCCAGCGAAGAAAACTTCTGTTCAGGTCTGAGGAATTTTTTGAAATCTACCTTGCAGTATTCCCCATACAGATCTTCATTGCAGTCAAACAGATATGTTTCCACACCAATAAACTTCTCGCCGCCAACAGTAGGCTTATGACCTACATTGGTAATCCCCTGATAACTTCTGTCTCTGAAATGGGATACTGTGATATAAACCCCGTTTGGAGGCATCAGTTTCTCTACCGGAGGGATCAGGTTGGTGGTCGGAAGCAGATATTTATGTCCCATTCCACGTCCATGTTCAACGATTCCTTCTACTGAGAAATCTGTTCCCATAAGGAAACGGAATTTTTCCATATTTCCTCTGTTCAGTTCTTCCCTGACAAAGGTACTACTAATCTTACGGCGTCCGTCCATTTTTTTTGGCAGGACTTCCGTATGAAATCCATATTTCTTTCCGAACTCTTTGAGCATGGCAGGAGTTCCTTTCCGCTCATAGCCAAAACGGAAATCCTCTCCAACTGCCACATAGGAAACCTGCAGATCTTCCTATCAGTATTTCTTTTATAAAATTCTCTGCTTTCATGTGCCGTATTTTCTCTGTGAGCGGACATTCCAACAGTATATCCACTCCCATTTCTTCCAATATACGACATCTCTCTTCCTTTGTGAGGATTGTTCTTGAGGCAGTTCCAAGCGCAAGTACAACCGCCTGTGCACCTTCCTGTTTCTGCTCAATAATTTTCTCAACCAGTTTCTGATGTCCGCGGTGTATGCCGTCAAACTTCCCAAGTGTTACCGCGCTGTGTGAAATTCTGGGAAAATCATTCTCAATCCTTAAATATTCCATCATGTCTCCTAAAACATTTTTACAGGGAAATACCTGTTTCTTTTCTCGTCCCACTGGTAAACTCCGGCAAAACTGCCTTCACTGCTGCACATACGGATCCATCCGTTTTTCTCCTGTGCATCGACCAGTGCCTGTACAAGAGGATTTCCATTAGCCAGAAGTCTGTCCCCTTCTTTTGTACAGCATACCCTTGGATACTCTGCAAGAATCTCCTCAATACCGAGGATTTTACTCTCTATAGTTCCTTCCTGCACTGCCTCTTCTGTCTGCGCCAGGGTAATGGCATCATCCAGTGTAAATCTGCCCACCTTTGTCCGCAAAAGACTTTCCATGGCAGCTCCACAGCCCAGTTTTTCCCCTATATCATGGCACAGAGTACGGATATAGGTTCCCTTGCTGCAGGTCACACGAAAACGCACCAGCGGAAAACTGATATCCAGAATTTCTATCTCATAAAAATGTACAGGTCTTGGTTTACGCTCCACAGTCTTGCCCTCTCTGGCAAGTTCATAGAGTTTCTTTCCATTGACCTTCAGTGCTGAATACATTGGCGGCACCTGCATATAGTCTCCCACAAAAGAACTGACCACTGTGCAAAGCTCTTCTTCTGTAACGGAAAGCTCTGTAGTCTGTGAGAGAACAGTTCCGCTCATATCCTGGGTATCCGTAACAACACCCAGACGCATCACTGCCTCATAAGTTTTCTCTTTATCTGTGATCATATCCACCAGACGGGTTGCTTTTCCCAGAGCCACCGGGAGCACTCCTTCTGCATCCGGATCAAGAGTTCCGGTATGTCCGATTTTCTTCATATGAAGGATTCCCCGAAGCTTTGCCACCACATCATGGGAAGTGAATCCTTTTTCCTTACGGATTACAATTACTCCATCCATCAGACTTCCTGCTCCTGAAACTGTTTGCAGATCTGTTCTGTCACATTGTTGATCACATCATACACAGAACCCTGAAGATCACATCCGGCTGCTCTCATATGACCGCCGCCGCCAAAATATACTGCAATCTTGCTTACATCCACATTTCCGTTGGAACGCAGGGAAACTTTGAAAGACTGAGTTTCCACTTCATAGATAAACATGGCAACTTCCACTCCCGCTGTAAGGCGAAGCTGACTGACGATACCGTCCAGATCCTTGCCATCCACACCATAGAACTCCATGTCTCTTTTTTTAAGATATCCGATAATACATTTTCCATCCAGAAGCAGGATACTCTCTGCAAGAACACGCCCCATTACCTGATTCTGCACATAAGTTTTCTGATAGAAAGATTCGTCAATGATCTTACTGAAATTGAATCCTGTCTTCATCAGTTCCCCGGCAATACGCATGGTCTCCGGTGAAGTTGAAGAGTACTGAAATACCCCTGTGTCATGAACCATTCCCGTATAGATTGGCACTGCAATGGTACGGACCACTTTCTCAGGATCAAAAAGCCCATAGAGAACCTCACAGGCAGAGCTTACCTCTCCCCTGATATGATTCACCTGTGCAAATCCGGAGTTACTGATATGATGATCAATACATGCTGTTCTTTTTGCAGTGTCAAAGTATGGACCTGCAATGGCAAGTCTGTCTCTTGCACTTACATCACAGGTAACAAAAAGGTCATACTCTTTGTCACCATCCAGCTCTGTTTTAATCTCATCCATACAGTCAATATGTCCGAAAACAGGTTTGGGATTATCCAGGTACACATCTGCCTGAATTTCCGGATAATAGGTTTTTACATATAAATATAACGCCATACAGGAACCAACGCAGTCACCATCCGGACGGATATGTCCGCCGATTCCCATTGTTTTCACACCTTCCAGTATTTCCGCAATATTTTCCATGTTCTCATCCTCTTTTAATTCTCATCCTGCTCCTCATCCTGTCTGTGGGAGTTGCTGTCTTTCTTGGTAACATCATCAATAAGCTTTGACATATTTACACCATACTCAATAGATTCGTCCAGAATAAAACGGATCTCCGGTGTATTTCTCAGGTTTAAATTACGCGCCAGCTGGCGTCTGATGTAGCCTTCTGCACTGTTCAGACCTTTGATCGTCGCTTCCTTTGCTTCTTTTTCACCCAGCACACTGATATATGCTCTGCAGGTTTTCAGGTCAGGAGCCACTTCTACAGCCATGACAGAAGTCATCGGATGAATACGCGGGTCCTTGATCTCGTTGCGGATAATGGTGCTGAGTTCCTTCTGGACTTCCCCATTGATCCGGGTATTCTTAATACTGTTTTTTCTCATTTTAAGTTTTACTCCTATATATCCGGCAATTCTGTCAAATACTGTGAGCAATCCGGATCATCGACTATCCTGATCACATTATTTTCTGAATTACCACAATCAAGTCAAGGTGCGCACCACACTGTACCTGACACTATGAATCGCGCACCCTACCTTTATAAACCATTACTATCTCGGTACTTCTACCATGATATAAGCTTCTACTTTATCTTCCTCTTTCACATCGTTAAATCCGTCAAATACAAGGCCACATTCGTATCCTGCCTTAACTTCCTTAACATCGTCTTTGAATCTCTTCAGGGATGCAAGCTCACCTTCAAATATCTGCTCGCCTTCTCTGGAAATACGAACCTTGCAGTTTCTCTGGAAGATACCATCCAGAATATAGCTTCCTGCAATCGTACCAATACCGGATGCCTTGAACAGCTGACGCACTTCCGCATGACCGATAACTTTCTCCTCAAATATAGGATCAAGCATACCCTTCATGGCAGCTTCTACATCTTCGATTGCCTGATAAATAACTCTATACAGACGAAGATCTACACCTTCCTGCTCAGCAAGCTGTTTTGCGGTTGCATCCGGACGGACATTAAAGCCGATAATGATCGCATTTGATGTAGCCGCAAGACTTACGTCAGACTCATTGATCGCACCAACACCGCCATGGATCACCTTTACAACCACTTCTTCGTTGGAAAGTTTGGTCAGACTCTGTTTTACAGCTTCCACAGATCCCTGTACATCTGCTTTGACAATGAGCGGAAGTTCCTTCAGATCGCTTGCCTGAATCTGATCAAAGAGATTATCCAGAGATAATTTGCCCTTAGTCTCCTCAAGAAGACGGTTCTTGTTCTCAGATACAAATGCACCTGCAAAGTTCTTGGCTTCCTTATCACTGTCAAATGCAAGAAGAATTTCACCTGCATTCGGCACATCACCAAGTCCCAGGATTTCTACAGGAGTAGAAGGACCTGCTTCTTTAATCCTGCGTCCCTTATCATCCATCATGGCACGAACCTTACCATTGCATGCTCCTGCTGCAATAAAGTCTCCCACATGAAGAGTACCTTTCTGGACAAGGATCGTGGCAACCGGACCTTTACCTTTATCAAGCTGAGCCTCGATTACAAGACCTCTTGCGGAACGGTTCGGATTTGCCTTTAATTCACATACCTCGGCTGTAAGAAGGATCATCTCAAGAAGAGTATCGATTCCCTCTCCTGTATGTGCGGATACAGGAACAAAAATCGTACTTCCGCCCCAGTCTTCCGGAATCAGTTCATATTCAGAAAGTTCCTGTTTTACACGCTCAATATTAGCACTTGGCTTATCAATCTTGTTGATTGCAACTATGATCTCAACGCCTGCCGCCTTCGCATGGCTGATAGCCTCTACTGTCTGAGGCATCACACCATCATCAGCTGCTACAACCAGAACTGCAATATCTGTGGAGTTTGCACCACGCATACGCATAGCTGTGAAAGCTTCATGTCCAGGTGTATCCAGGAATGTGATCTTCTGTCCGCCAACCTCTACTACAGAAGCACCGATATGCTGTGTGATACCGCCGGCTTCTCCACGTGTTACATTTGTCTTACGGATTGCATCCAGAAGAGATGTTTTACCATGGTCAACGTGCCCCATAACACAGACTACAGGTGGTCTTGAAACCATATCTTTTTCGTCTTCTTCATCCTCTTTGAGGAGTTCTTCGATAACGTCTACCTTCTCTTCCGGTTCTGCGATGATATCATATTCCAGAGCAATCTCCTGAGCTTTCTCAAAATCGATCTCATGGTTTACGGTAACCATCATACCCTGCATAAAGAGCTTCTTCACAATTACTGACGGCTGCATTTTCATAGCTTCTGCCAGTTCGCGGATCGTCATCTTCTCCGGAAGTGTGATTTCCTTAACCTCAGGTTTCTTCTCTTCCTGTTTTGGCTGCGGAGCCGGTTTCTGCAGAGCTTCGGGATTCTGGAATTCTTATTGAATCCACCCTGGTTTGGTCTGCGTCCGCCACTCTGTGTCTTATCAAAATCTTTTTTCTTGTTTTTGTTCTCTCTGTCTCTTTCTCTCTTGCTGTCTTTGGAAGTCTTTGTCAGTTCCGGTGCAAATGCCATATCGTCATTCTTTCTTGTATTCTGGCGCTGTCCCTGACGTCCCTGACTGCCGCCGAAGCGTCCGTCACGTCCTTCACTTCTGTTTCCGTCCGGACGACCCTGGCCATTGCCCTGCGGTCTTCCTCCCTGACGGTTTCCATCTCCCTGTGGTCTTCCCTGTCCGAAACGTCCTCCCTGACGATTTCCATCGCCCTGGAATCTTCCGCCCGGACGGCCCTGACCATCGCCCTGGGATCTTCCCTGTCCGAAACGTCCTCCCTGGCGGTTATCTCCCTGGGATCTTCCCTCGCCCTGAGGTCTTCCCTGACGGTTTCCTTCGCCCTGGTTTCTTCCCTGGCCAAAACGTCCTCCCTGGGATCTTCCTTCACCCTGAGGTCTTCCCTGACGGTTCTGTCCGTCCGGTCTTCTGTTGCCTGTACCTGGGCGGTCATTATTATTTCTTCTTGGTCTGTCACCGTCTGTTCTTGAACTGTCGGAATTTCTTCCTTCTGCATTTCTTGGTGAACCTGTTCTCTCGCCTTCAGCTTTCACAGGTTTCTTTCTTGTTTTTCCTCCGTCACTTGCATTCTGTGCATGAAAAACGCGGATAATATTTTTTTTCTTTTTAGGTGTTTCAGTTTTATCTCCTTCTGATTTTGCTGTTACAACCTTTTCTTCTGTCTTGGGAGTCTCCAATTTCGCAATATGCTCCTTTCCCCTGTTATTATTGTCTTTTCTGAATCTATTCTTTACTTCCGAAACCGCAGGCTCATCCACCATACTCATATGGCTTCTCACATCAACGCCTTTTGATTTCAGAAACTCGATCACTTCTCTGTTCTGTCGTCCAAGCTCTCTGACCAGCTCATGTACTCTTAATTTTGACAATCGCTATACCTCCTTCATGATTGCTTTCGCAAAGTTCTCATCCTGGACAGCCAGACAGGCGCGGTACTCCTTTCCCATTGCTCTGCCTAAGCTCTCTTTATCTGAGAAGAAGAAAATCGGAACTTCATAAAAACTGCACATATTCCTGAATTTCTTCTTTGTATTCTCGGAGGCATCCTCAGCAACGATCACAAGCAGTCCTTTTCCGGTCTTTACAGATTTCTCTGTGGAAAATTCTCCGCTTACGGTCTTGCCTGCTTTGGTAGCCAGCCCTATCAGCGACAGTACTCTGTTATTTTTCAATATCTTCCAGCTCCTTCTTAAGTCGTTCGTATACCTCATCCGGAACCGCAGTTTTCAGTGAACGCTCAAGTCCATGATTTTTAATCGCTTTATCCAGACATTCTCTGGAAAGACACAGATATGCGCCTCTGCCGTTTTTCTTACCAGTAGTATCAAGCACGATTTCATCTTCTGTAGTCTTAAGAACTCTGAGCATCTCTTTCTTGCTTTTCATTTCCCTGCAGCCGGTACACTGGCGCATGGGAATCTTATTCTTCGTCTTCATTCTCTCCTGCTTCCTGAGCCTGTGGCTCTTCTTCTACAGGAACTTCCTCTGAAACTTCTTCTGCTTCGGTTTCTTCTGTCAGGGAATCTTCTGCTGAAGTTTCCTCTGCTGATGCCTCAGCTGCATCTTCTGCAGTCTCGTCATCATCATAATCATAGAAATCACCGGCTTCTTTTGCCTGAGTCTCACTCTTGATGTCAATCTTAAATCCTGTAAGTCTTGCAGCAAGACGTGCATTCTGACCTTCTTTACCGATTGCAAGGGACAGCTGATAATCAGGAACAACTACCAGAGCTGTCTTCTCATCAGGATCTGCCATAACTGCGATAACCTTTGCAGGGCTCAATGCATTCTCGATCAGGATTGCAGGATTCTCATCCCAGTTGATGATATCGATCTTCTCACCGCGAAGTTCCTCAACTACTGCATTGACACGTGCGCCGTTCATACCTACGCATGCACCAACTGCATCTACATCCGGATCGTTGCTCCATACAGCGATCTTTGTACGGGAACCGGCCTCACGTGCGATGCTCTTGATCTCAACAGTTCCGTCTTTTACTTCTGCAACTTCTGACTCAAAGAGACGTTTCACAAGTCCCGGATGAGTTCTGGATACCAGAATACGAGGTCCCTTCGGGGTATCCTTGACTTCAAGAATATACACCTTTATTCTCTCTGTCGGCTGGAAGGTTTCCCCTTTCACCTGTTCATTCTCACTTAATACTGCATCTGCCTTACCAAGATTGATGCTTACATTCTTGCCCATCACACGCTGTACAATACCGGTTACTACTTCTTTTTCTTTTCCATAGTATTCATCATACAGCACTTTACGTTCTTCCTCACGGATTTTCTGCAGGATAACGTTCTTTGCATTCTGTGTCGCAATACGTCCGAATTCCTTAGACTGAATCGGAACCTGTATCATGCCTCCGATCTCAGCTCTTGATGTGATCTTCAAAGCATCTGCCAGAGAAATCTCCATTGCAGGATCCTCTACGTATTCTACGATACTTCTGTCTGCATACACTGAAAAATCGCAGGTTTCCGGATCAATAGTTACATGTACATTGTCAGCTTTTCCAAAATGGTTCTTGCAGGCCTGGATCAGAGACTGCTCAATTGCCTCAAGCAGAGTATCTTTGCTGATACTCTTTTCCTTTTCAAGGATATCCAGTGCCTCCCTTAACTCTCTGCTCATTTTTTTCTTATCCTCCCGAATTAACTAAAACTCTATTGCGAGGCGTATCAGGGCTGTGTCTTTCTTATCAAAAACACGCTCGGTTCCATCCTCATCGATTGTCACACTGTTACTATCATATGCGGTCAAAATCCCGCAGAACTCTTTTTGCTTCTCGATTGGCCGATAGGTACGGATTTCCACCAGTTTTCCCATGTTTCTCTCAAAGTCTTTGTCTTTCTTCAGCGGTCTGTCCAGTCCCGGTGAACTGATCTCCATGATATAACTGTCTTCAATAAAATCATTCTCATCCAGTTTGTCACTGAAAGCTCTGCTGACTGTCTCACAGTCATTTACTGTAATTCCGCCTGGTTTGTCAATGTATCCTCTCAGATACCAGTTTCCTGCTTCCTTTACATATTCTACATCAACCAGTTCAAAGCCGTTAAGTTCTACGATCGGTGCCAGAAGTTCCTCTGCGCGCTTTTCATACTCTTCCCGTCTGCTCATTTTCCCACCTGCCTTTCCATGCAACAAATAAGAGTGGGCTCACGCCCACTCCTTTGTCAACAAGTTCTAATTTAGATGTATTGTAACACCAATTTCCGGCAATTGCAAGGCTTTTCCTGCAAAAACCTTGATTTTAGCGGATTTGTTGGTTTTATATACGTGGTTTTGTTCCTTTACTGTCCCGTTTGGACAGTTTTATCCTGTTGAGAACATAGGGTTTATCATGATAAGTAATGGTATATTCCTGGCGGCTTTCCAGAAGATATGCATGATCCAGCTTATCTCCTTCTGCCAGTTTCATTCCACGCACCCCGATAGATGTTTTCTTCATAGCAGAAATATCCTGTTTCTGAAATCTTAAGAAATATCCGCCTTCACTCTGGAATACCACCTGTTCCATTTCATCCGCAGAACCCACAAAAATCAGAGAATCCTCTTCAGCAAGTTTCGTAGACACGATCGTTCTCTTCGCCACATCAAACTCTGCACCACTCACCAGCTTGCACATGGATGCAGCAGTGACAAACAGAAGTGTATTTTCTTTTACAGATGCCAGTGGTGCTACATAGAGCATACGTTCCTGTGCACTGTCATAATTGCTCAGATTATCTGCCGGTGTCCCCTTATCCCTGAAACGAACCAGCGGAATATCTGCCACCTTGATACTGTGCATCTTTCCATTATCTGTAAAGATACAGATCTTATCTGTATTCATACAGTTAAACACATATTTGTTCTCTGCATTGGCAGCTTCTTTATTTCTCTCATATGCAGACTTATCAATGGTCCGCATATATCCGAAGCGATCCATAAGGAATGTGACTTCCATTTCTTCCATCTTCTTTTCCTCATAGACAACTTCTTCTGCATTCTCGATCACTGTGCGGCGTTTCGTACCGTATTCTTTCTTGATCTGATCCAGTTCTTTCATGATCACTTCTGCCATGGAATCATAATTATTCAGGATATCTTCATAAATGGCAATGTTCTTCATTGTTTCTGCATAATCTGCCTGAAGTGCCTCGATTTCCAGACCGATCAGCTTGTACAGACGCATATCCAGGATCGCAGCTGCCTGTTTCTCTGAGAAGTGCAGTTTCTGTGCAGCTTTCTCGCTTGATTTACCCTTGAACCTGATTCCTTCTGTCACACCGTCAACCAGGCATTTCTTTACCTGTTCTCTGTTCTTGCTTCCTCGCAGGATCTCGATGATCAGGTCGATCACATCACATGCCTTGATCAGACCTTCCTGGATTTCTTTCTTCTCCTGCTCTTTATTCAGAAGTGTGGTGTACTTTCTGGTCGTGACATCGAATACGAAATCTACGTGATGCTCGATCACCTGCTTCAGACTCAGAGTCTCCGGTCTGCCATCCGCAACTGCCAGCATATTCACGCCAAAAGTATCTTCCAGCTTTGTCTTCTTATAGAGCATATTTGTAAGATTCTCTACATCTGCGTCACGCTTCAGGTCAAGAACAATACGGATTCCCTCTTTGGAAGACTGGTTGGAAATATCCACGATATCTGTTGCCTTCTTGTTTTCCACAAGAGACGCAATATCATTCAGGAATTTTCCGATATTTGCACCGATCATTGTGTAAGGAATCTCCGTGATCACAAGCTGCTGTCTGCCGCCTTTGAGCTTCACTGTCTCCACCTTACCTCTGACACGGAGCTTCCCTGTTCCTGTCTCATAAATCCTGAGCAGGTCATCCTTATTTACTACCAGACCGCCTGTCGGAAAGTCCGGTCCCTTGAGATAGCGCATCAGCCCTTTGACACTGATGTCGTTATTCTTCATATATGCCTTTACCGCATCTACAACCTCTCCCAGATTGTGAGGCGGAATACTGGTTGCCATGCCGACTGCAATGCCGTCTGCTCCGTTTACAAGCAGATTCGGGATTCTGACAGGAAGTACCACAGGTTCCTTCTCTGTCTCGTCAAAGTTCGGCATAAAATCTACTACATTCTTATCCAGATCTTCGAGGAAGACATCCTGTGTCAGTTTCTCCAGTCTGGCTTCTGTATATCGCATGGCAGCTGCACCGTCGCCCTCGATGGAACCGAAGTTTCCATGTCCGTCGACCAGTGTTTTGCCTTTCTTAAAATCCTGAGCCATTACCACAAGTGCTTCGTAGATCGAACTGTCACCATGGGGGTGATATTTACCCATGGTATCACCTACGATACGGGCACATTTTCTGTATGGTCTGTCATAACGGATACCCAGTTCATACATATCATACAGGGTTCTTCTCTGTACAGGCTTCAATCCGTCACGCACATCCGGCAGGGCTCTGGAGATAATAACACTCATGGCATAATCTATATAGGATTTCTGCATGACCTCCGCATAGTCGGTGGGAATCACATTCTCCTGTTTTGTTTCCATTTAATTTCTTTCCTCCATCTCAGACACATATCCATGTATCTGTCTTAATTTCCACATAACACTCCGGCGAAATCAGATGTCCAGCTCTGCATCCTGTGCATGCTCATAGATAAATTTCTTTCTCGGCGGAACATCGCTTCCCATCAGAATCTCTGTCACGCTTGATGCAAGTCTCGCATCTTCAATCTCCACCCGCTTCATCATTCTAGTTTCCGGATTCAGAGTCGTCTCCCAGAGTTGCTCCGCATCCATCTCGCCCAGACCTTTATATCTCTGAAGAGTAAAGCTTCCCGGCTTATGGGCACGTCTGTATCTCTCCAGTGCCTTATCATCGTACAGGTATTCCTCCTGCCCCTTCTTAGGCATGACTTTATATAATGGCGGCATGGCAATATACACATGTCCCTCAGTGATCAGATCCGGCATAAAACGGTAGAATAAAGTCAGGAGCAGTGTGGAAATATGCGCCCCATCCACATCGGCATCAGCCATGATCACAATCTTGTCGTAACGAAGCTTCGTAATATCAAAGTCATTTCCGTATCCTTCGGAGAATCCACATCCGAATGCATTGATCATGGTCTTGATTTCCGCATTGGCAAGCACCTTGTCAATAGTAGCCTTCTCCACATTCAGGATCTTACCTCTGATAGGAAGGATTGCCTGGTAATTACGGTTGCGGGCAGTCTTTGCAGAACCTCCCGCAGAATCTCCCTCTACGATAAAGATCTCACACTGGGACGGATCCTTTTTCTCACAGTTTGCCAGTTTTCCGTTAGAGTCAAAGGAATATTTCTGCTTTGTCAGAAGATTGGTCTTGGCTCTCTCCTCTGTCTTGCGGATTTTGGCAGCTTTCTCCGCGCAGGAAAGGATTGTCTTAAGAGTCTCCAGATTTCTGTCAAAATAGAGTACCATCTGCTCTCCTACAACCTTTCCGGTTGCGCGTGATGCATCCTGATTATCCAGCTTTGTCTTGGTCTGTCCCTCGAAACGCGGTTCCGGATGCTTGATGGAAACAACTGCTGTCATTCCGTTACGGATATCTGCACCTGTGAAGTTCGGATCCTTGTCTTTAAGAACGCCAATCTCTCTCGCATAAGTATTCATGACTGTGGTAAATGTAGTCTTAAATCCAGTCAGATGAGTACCGCCCTCTGCATTGTAAATGTTATTACAGAAGCCCAGTACATTCTCACGAAATTCATTGGTAAACTGAAATGCCACCTCTACCTGAATGCCGTCTGCTTCCCCTTTCAGGTAAACCGGATCATGCAGGACTTCCGCGCTGTGGTTCAGATCTTTGATAAATCCAATGATACCATCCGGCTCATGATAGGTAATATCCTCGACCTCTGCACCTCTTTTATCCTCAAAGCGAATAGTCAGTTCCGGATTCAGATATGCAGTCTCATGAAGTCTGCTCTTTACTTCTGTTGCAGAAAATCTTGTCTTTTCAAAAATCTCCGGGTCAGGGAGGAAATTGATACTTGTTCCGGTCTGTCTGGTCTTACCCAGCTTCGGCAGCAGCCCTTCCTCAAGTTCAATGGTCGGAATTCCCCGTTCATAGTGATCATGATGCACATATCCGTCACGACTGATCTTAATGTCCAGATATGTAGACAGGGCATTCACAACCGAAGAACCTACTCCATGAAGTCCTCCGCTGGTCTTATAGGCAGAATTATCAAATTTACCGCCTGCATGAAGAGTTGTAAATACCAGTCTCTCTGCCGACACTCCTTTCTCATGCATATCTACCGGAATCCCTCTTCCATTATCCGTAACCGTACAGGAACCATCCTTCTCCAGAATCACATGGATCAGACTGCAGTATCCTGCCAGATGTTCATCTACTGCGTTATCTACGATCTCATAAATGAGATGATTTAATCCTTTTCGTGAAACACTTCCGATGTACATTCCCGGACGCTTACGAACCGCCTCCAGACCTTCCAGGACAGAGATGCTCCCTGCATCATAGGTGTTTTTCTTTGCCATGTCTGTTACATTTCCTTTCTTTCTATCAACCGGATTGCTTACTGTAAATCCGGGAATGATTTTTTGCATTGCAAACATTTGTTCGTATTATAACCCAGTTTTTATTCTTTTTCAAGTGCGAACTTTCCCTTGTCAACGGAATAAAACACAAAAAATAATCAGAACCGAAATTCTGATCCTTTTCTGACTGTAAGCCTGTTCTGTTATAATTTGAGTGCATTTATCTTATCATTGGTTTTTTCAGCTGTCAACTGTTTCATTTGCCTACAAGGCTGTTTGGCATTATCTTTACAGTAGAAATATCTGTAAGAAACAGAAGCTATTTCTTTGTCTTAAATTTCTTCATTGTGGAGTATGGACTGTAAACTCTGGATTTGTCTTTGGATGTTTGGTTCCATGCCCGTATGGTCACATACCAGGTACCCTTCTTTACGTTTGTAAAGGTTACAGTTACGGTATTTTTGCCTTCTGTACGTTTCAGATATTTCTTAACCGGATATTTTTCACCTGCGGAGGTTTTGTATTTGTTTCCCAGCAGGATTTCATAACCTGTGGCATTTTTGCATTTTGTGTAAGTAACAGTCACAGTGTTTCCTTTTACAGTGATATTCCTGATCTTTGGCTGCTGCGGTGTGACAACAGTGATCTTGATCTTCTTAACCTTTGTCCAGGAACCATAGACCTTATTGCCCTGTGCATCCAGAACCCAGCTTCGGGCTGCCACATACCAGGTACCTTTTGCCAGATATCTGAAAGATGCCTGTGGCTTGCCGGTTGAGGAAACGGTCTGGCTGAATTTCCCGGTCTGGAGCATATTTGATTTCTTACTGATCACGAAGTCATAACCCTGAGCACCTGCACATCCTTTGGAAAGTTTGACAGTAAGCTTGTTTCTGTCAATGGAATGGCTGGAAATCTTTGTGTTGGCAGGTCGCAGGTATGCGCCGTTTTCATCTGTGATACTTCCGTCTGTGTGAATAACTCTTCCATTGAGAGATTCTGTACCAAATGCTATGAAATAATCCTGTCCTTTGGAAAGGGCAAAGTCAGCATATGGAATACTGCGCTCAAATGCACCGCCTACAGTTACAGTCTGGATGCACTGCAGAACCCCATTCTCAGCATCATACCAGAACAGATTTGCCATAAGTCCTGCACAGGAAGCATCTGCCTTTACAGAAAGCACAGCCGGGAAATCGAAAGCTCCGTTTCTTCCGAGATGGAAACCGAAATCATTCTGATTTGTGGATATCAGGCTGTATAATGCTGCCGGAATATATTCTTCTGTATTTGTAACAGAAAGATCTATATCCGCAGGTGTTTCTGCTGTAATGGAAGTACCGTTGATCTTCCAGATGAAACCATTCTCCATATCGAGATTCAGGGAAATATCTTTGCCTTTTATTTCGGATAAAACAGTGGCAGGAAGTACCTTGGCACCATTCAGGGTAATGGAAATGGTATCTTTTTCTTTGGAAGTCTTGATCAGACCGTTGACAGCATCCCAGCCTTTCTTCTGGAAACTTCCCTCAATATAAGGTTCCCCGTCACCAAGTTTTCCGAGGTTTTTTGTATCCTGATGTTTGCATCGTTTACAGGTGTAAGTTATGATTCCGTCGGTTTCGGCAGTTGGTTCTGTAGTGATAACACCGTTATCATAGTCATGGCCGTATGCGGAAATCGTGGAGCCGTAATAGATGGTTCTCTCGCAGTCGTTACAATAGGTATCTCCGCTGTAACCGTTGGAAGTACAGGATGGAGAGGAGTAGTAGCATCCCACGGTATTTTTGTGTTCACATTCCTTTCTGATGATTGTGTAAGTGAAAGTTTCTTTTTCGTAATTTCCCTTATCACTGCCATTGTAAATTGCGGTAGCAGAATTATTTCCAACCTGTAAATCATTATTTGCATCGTTTGCCTGCCAATTCCAGTTTTGAGGAAGAGAATTAGGATCAATATCTTTTACTTTCTTACAGGACCATGGAACGGAGATTGTGTCTATTGATGGAAAATTTGGTGTTGAGGTTGCTCGCTTGATGATTGCTTGATATTCTTGTGAAGTCCAGGTATCATCATTGGAATTGGAATTGAAATTGGATATCCGTATAAAAATTTTAGTATTTTCTGCTTCCCTTACCGTACTTACAGTAGGAATATTATCGTTAGAATTCAAAATATACCATGTTTGTCCATTATCAACACTGTATTCAATAATACTATTTGGTGGAATTGTACTTTCTTCAATACTGATAACTGGATGAGGATTTCCATCATACTCATCTTTATATGTAGTAATTGTAGGGGTAAGATTAATAGCAAATTTCCAATTGTCGTTTGTTAAATAACCAGAATATGCATTGTAAAAATCGCCCTCTTCTACAGCAGTAATCTTTACAATATAAGTACCAACATCTTTAGGCTCGTTTATCTCGGCTTGCAAATTATCTTCCTTGAAATATTTTACAGTGAAGTTTCCTACACCTTTAATGTTGTTCTTCGTAGTGATGTTAGGAGAGTGTGTGTTTCCATCATAAGTAAACTCAGAACCGTTAAATTCAAAAATATCACTGGTAACATCACGTTTACCTTCACTAAATGTCCCTGAATTTGAATTAAAGATATAACTTTTAGTCTCTTTTTCAACAGTTATAAGATGATCTTCTCCGGTTAGCCATGCATATAGATTTGTATTCGTAGATTCAACCGCTTTATGATTAGATGGTTCCCAGACTTTATTATCTATAGCTACTGATTTAGTTTTTGTATTAGGAATAACGCAGAGATACACTTCAGGGCTTTTAGGGTCGTAGCTACCAGAGCTATCCAAATTCTGGTGAGGAGTGCAACCAACTTGTGCATTTACAGAACCGCCACTAATGGTAATATTATTGCAAGATCCGTAAAGGCCGCCACCAATTCCGGCACCACTCGTGGAACTAGCAGTTACAGAACCACTTTTAATAGTAATATTATTGCAAGATCCGTAATTGCCGCTACCAATTCCGGCACCATGCATAGATTTAGCATTTACGGAACCACTATTAATGGTAATATTATTGCAAGATCCGTGATGGCCGCCACCAATTCCGGCACCATTCATAGATTTAGCATTTACGGAACCACTTTTAATGGTAATATTATCGCAAGATCCCTGATGGCCGCTACCGATTCCAGCACCAAACTTAGATTTAGCATCTACAAAACCACTATTAATGGTAATATTCTTGCAAGATCCGTAATTGCCGCTACCAATTCCGGCACCATACCCACTCCCATCACTACTAGCTTTTAAGATTCCTGTAGTAGTGTCTGAAGCATTGGTTATTATAAGCTGAGCTTCGTTATCTTTCTGTAAACCAGCAGAGCTTTGATTAGTTGTTGTAAGGTTATTTATGCCTGTTAAATAGATAGTAACTGTAGCTTTAACATTATTATTTATTTGCAGTGCCGAACCAGCAGATGTTTTGATATTTACGTTATCAAGATAAATGTTGATGTTGTCTTGCTCTGAAGTATTCGTTCCATCAACCACAATTCTATTTGACGTTTCCGGACTTTTCTTGCATGTGAATTTGTAATCTTCTGCTATATTTATGGTATAAACTCCGTCCGTAACATTAGCATCCTCAGTTAAATCAATTACTCCATTTTGTGCATTTTCCGTAGCAGCCATTGCCTCATCGGGGGTATCGTTAAATTCAGGAGCCTCCTCCGAACTGAATACAAACAAGTCCTCATTTGTCTCTCCTGCTGCTTCCTGCTCCTCATTGGTAAAAATCTCTGGAGTATCTTCCTCAGACACTACATCCGGATTTCCTGAAGTAAATTCCCCCGCAAATATGGTCTGGGGGGGCATATTGGTGGAACACAGTGCAAGCGCCAGAATCCCGGCTAATAACTTTTTCTTCATACGTTCACCTCTCCTTTCTTTATACATGATCTTCTGCGTCTTGACTCTTTTGTTCTCTTTTTCTGAATTTGATACATAATGCGGTAATCACAACTGCCACAGTAAAGGAAATGACAGCCACCAACACATAGCCGCCTGCGCCCTCATGCAGCAGAATTGTGCCGTACATTCCCGTGGCGTTTATTGGCCGGCTTTGCATGATCCCCATTGCCCCCACAAGGGACAGGAACAGCACAGGGCACACAGAACGGACAGACGGCAGACTATGCGCCGCTCCTGGCGGCAGTGGTATTCATGCATTCGCTTTTTTACCAATTCGATACTCTTTTCTGTATCGTACATGCCTCCAACCTCCTTCCCCAAAAACAGTGTTAAAAGTCTTTCACTTATATAGGTACAAAAAAAGCGAAAAACTCTCACCCGAAAATCAAATTTTTCAAAAAAAATTTGAGAGCTGCCGAAACAGCTCCCAAAAGAGAAAAAAACAGGTTATATTATTGTATCGAACTGCGGAAGATCAAACCAGCAATAGGGAGCGGAAATGGAATAGCCTACCCACTGCTTGTTGCTTTTTGCAATTGAAGCAGGGGGACTTACTTGATTCGGTTAAATATCGAAAAATGCTACCATATAGAGAGGTAATGTAATGATACCCTCTTAAAATTCGGTTTGTTTCCAATCATAAAAAATGGCGAAGTGCTTATCGTAACACTCCGCCGAAGGCCTAACCGGTTTGAGCAAAAAAGCTTGGGTAGGTCTGCTTTACTATTTTATGCCTTCCTGCTGCATTTATACACTTAAGTGTGCCTTCCAATCCGCCGGAAGATTCATTGCTGTAAGACTGACTACATCAATATTATTTTGAATCAGCTTATCGAAAGCAGCTACAAATGTCACCCACTCCTCATCGGATGAGCGCAGATACTTCATCGCCAGTAAGATTTGATACAAACCATTATGTGCTGGCGATGGCACAACCTTATCTACATCCAGAATTTCCGGTGTCGTATGTATTGTGCGATTATAAATTCTGGAATTATGAGCACACATATTGCGCAATACTGAAACGCTCTGTATCCATGAAGCAAGCATTTTCTGTGATGGTTTTACCAAATTTCCTTTTTTTGATTTATACTGGTAGTTTAACGCCAAGATAGAATATGAACTTCCAGTGCCTGTTTTCAAATTCTTAATTATCTTCGATAGCGTACCAAATGAAAGAACTTCAACAGCTGCCCATACAGGCACCTCTCCATCATGATTATCAAAATTATGTTTTATAAACACATCATTAGATCGAGCAATTTCTGATGCTACAGTAGACATATTCTGCCAATATCGTTTTTTCTCTTTGAAAATTGATGAATCTTGCAAAACAAGTGGTTCTCCGTGCACAAGTAATGATTCCACCAATCGCACTCTCAAAGCAACCTCAATCTTAGAAATCATTGAAAAAATCAAAGCAGATAATTCCTGATCAAATTGATACAATTTTATAATATCTTTAAACTTTGTTCCCGCAACATACTTCTTTGTAGTATTATCATATAAATGAAACGAGTAGCCTCTCAAACGATAAAACCCAATTGTCTTTAATACCTTCTCTACATCTTCATAAGATGTAATCTCCATTCCTGCATCTACATAAGATTGCACTTGTTGTTCTATTGTTAATATTTGTTTTGGATATTGATACATAAAACACCCCATAAATGAAAAAGTCCCACCGGGTTGCGCATGAAAAATCAGAGGCGTGGTGGGTTCTGTTAATATTATTATACAGTTTCCGATGTTACTGTCAAGCTTTCTTTTGTAAAAATCGGCAACTTTCCATTGTTTTTTTGAGATTATGCCTATTTTGACATGGGGTATCCCAATGTCAGGTCTCTGCAGATAATAATGATGATACACCTGTCAAATATTCATAGTTACTGATATACGTACCTATTATATAATATGAATTCCTGCGGTTCCTATTTTCTCATACTCTTTACATTTTATTTTTGGTTGGCATCAGAACAAATTCCAGCTTTAATTGCATCCCTAATCCCTGTGCAAGTTTTTTCACTATACTCAGGCTGGGATTTCTTGTTCCGTTCATAATCTGCTTTATACTTCTTTGCCAGTTCTTTTTCTGCCTTTGGTGTCTTCTGCGATTTTTTTATAAATCCATTGGTCAGTACTGCCTTCTTGCCCGCCTCATAGCAAGCTCCATCTCATATATATTTGTTTCATTGTAGAGTTTTTCTTTTTGCCCGCCAAGCTTGATCGTCCGCAAATAAGATAACCGGGTATTTTGCGTATTTTTAATATAACTAGATTTTATATAGCAATTCTCGGGGTTCACAGTCGTATAAAGCAAAGAATCGTTTTCAAGGATCTCCAATGGGCGTAAGTTATGTGATGTAAAAATCAATTGTCCCTTAGCTTTATCCTGCATAACTTCCAGGCATTCTCCCAGTAAATACTCATAAATACCAGAATCCAGCTCGTCTATCACAAGGCAATAAGACTCCCTGTTATAGCAGGCAAGTGAATTACTGCAAATAGAAATCAGCTTTTTTATTCCTGCGGATTCATATAATAAACTTTAAAGAAAAAGGGAATATGGCAAAAACAGGATTGAGCAGAATAAACTCAATCCTGTTTTTGATGTTAAATATTATAATCCTATGATTTCCTAATATCTCAATATTTCTTATTTCTTTTGCAGAAAACAGAATCAGAACAATCTTTACAGTAGAAATATTTGTAAGAAACAGAAGCTATTTCTTTGTCTTGAATTTCTTCATTGTGGAGTATGGACTGTAAGCTCTGGATTTGTCTTTGGAGGTTTGGTTCCATGCCCGTATGGTCACATACCAGGTGCCTTTCTTTACGTTTGTAAAGGTTACAGTTACGGTGTTTTTGCCTTCTGTACGTTTCAGATATTTCTTAACCGGATATTTCTCACCTGCGGAGGTTTTGTATTTGTTTCCGAGCAGGATTTCATAACCTGTGGCATTTTTGCATTTTGTGTAAGTAACAGTCACAGTGTTTCCTTTTACAGTGATATTCTTGATCTTTGGCTGTTGTGGTGTAACAACAGTGATCTTGATCTTCTTGATCTTTGTCCAGGAACCATAGACCTTATTGCCCTGTTCATCCAGAACCCAGCTTCGGGCCGCTACATACCAGGTACCCTTTGCCAGATATCTGAAAGATGCCTGTGGCTTGCCAGTTGAGGAAACTTTTTTGCTGAACTTTCCTGTCTGGAGCATATTTGATTTCTTGCTGATCACGAAGTCATAACCCTGAGCACCTGCACATCCTTTGGAAAGTTTGACAGTAAGCTTGTTTCTGTCAATGGAATGGCTGGAAATCTTTGCGTCAGCAGGTCGCAGGTATGCACCGTTTTCATCTGTGATACTTCCGTCTGTGTGAATGACTCTGCCATTGAGAGATTCTGTACCAAATGCTATGAAATAATCCTGTCCTTTGGAAAGGATAAATTCAGCATATGGAATACTGCGCTCAAATGCACCGCCTACAGTTACGGACTGGATGCACTGCAGAACCCCATTCTCAACATCATACCAGAACAGATTTGCCATAAGTCCTGCACAGGAAACATCTGCCTTTACAGAAAGTACCGCCGGGAAATCGAAAGCTCCGCTTCTTCCAAGATGGAAACCGAAATCATTCTGGTTTGTGGAGATCAGGCTGTATAACGCTGCCGGGATATGTTCTGCTGTGTTTGTAACAGAAAGATCTATATCCGCAGGTGTTTCTGCTGTAATGGAAGTACCGTTGATCTTCCAGATGAAACCATTCTCCATATCAAGATTCAGGGAAATATCTTTTCCTTTTATCCCGGATAAAACGGAAGCAGGAAGTGTCCTGGCACCATTCATGATAATGGAGATGGTATCTTTTTCTTTGGATGTCTTGATCAGATCATTAACAGTATCCCAGCTTTTCTTCTGGAAACTTCCCTCAATGTAAGGTTCCCCGTCACCAAGCTTTCCGAGATTTTTTGTATCCTGATGTTTGCATCGTTTACAGGTGTAAGTTATGATTCCATCAGTTTCTGTAGTTGGTTCTGTAGTGATAACGCCGTTGTCATAGTCATGGCCGTATGCAGAAATGGTATAACCATAGGAAAGTGTTTCATTACAGTCTGTGCAGTAGGTATCTCCGCTATATCCGCTGGAAGTACAGGATGGAGAGGAGTAGTAACGTTCTGCGGTATGTGGGTGTGTACATGCTTTTCTGGTGATTTTAAATACAACAGATGTATTTACATAATTGTCAGCATCTGTACCATTATAAACTGCTGTAGCGGAAACTTCTTCTCCTACAGGTAATTTTTTAGAAATATCGGAATCGCTCCATTTCCATTCATCATTAAAAAGGCCTTTAACATCTTCGACTTTCTTACATAACCATGAAACATATATTGTAGGATCGGTATCGGTTGGCTTGCTTGAAGGTGCTTGTGCTTTTGAAATGACAAATTCCCATTCTGGTGCAGATATACTATCGACTGAATTGTAGTAGTCACCTTCATTCACATCAATCTTAAAAGTATAAGTACCTGCATCTGTGGGGCTGTCTGCGAGTGGAGTTTTATCTCCTTTTTTAAAATACGTTACTTTAGTAATTTTACCATGACCGGTGACATCATCTTTCCATTTAATATATTTACTAATATCAACATGGGTATCTTTAGTATATGTAAAATTGGGCTGCGTATAATCAAATTGGTCAGCGGTAGGAGTTGTTTGGATACGTACAAATTGGTTTTTTGCCTGATCGAAAGAATACTGCCTTTTTTCGGTTCCAACAGTTACATCATAAGCGTCATTATTTTCTTTTTCAGTTAACCAGACGTACAGATTACCGTCTTTTGTAGAATCAGGAAAAATATGATAACTTGGCTTCCAGGATTCACTATCTATCGTTACTGGTAAAAAATATTCATTTTTAATAATACAACAATAAACATTTGTTGAGTTGCCATTATGGGGGGTACAATTAATGCCTGGCATACGATCAGAATATGCCTTTACGGATCCACCACTAATGCCAATGTTGCTGCAGGTGCCACCGGCAGAACCAATTCCGGCACCATTCGTAGAACTAGCAGTTACAGAACTACTATTAATGGTAATATCACTGACACTGTCAGCGCCGTAACCGCCGCCACCAATTCCGGCACCATTCGTAGAACTAGCAGTTACAGAACTACTATTAATGGTAATACCACTGACACTGCTAGCGCCGTAACCGCCGCCACCAATTCCGGCACCATCCGTAGAACTAGCAGTTACAGAACTACTATTAATGATAATATCACTGACACTGCCAGCGCGTTGCTTGCTGCCACCAATTCCAGCACCATACTTAGAACTAGCAATTACAGAACAACTATCAATAATAATATTACTGCAAGAGACGGAGCCGTAAAAGCCGCCACCAATTCCGGCGCTATCCCCATCGATACTACGAGCATTTAAGATTCCTGCAGTAGCATCTGAATTATTGGTTTTTATTATAAGCCGAGCTTTGTTATCTTTCTGTAAACCGGCATAATAGTTATTCTTTGTTATAAGACTATTTGTGCCTGTTAAATGGATAGTGACTGTAGCTTCAACATTAAGATTTATTCGCAGTGCCGGACCAGCAGATGTATTGATATTTACTTTATTAAGATAAATGTTGATGCTGTCTTTCGCTGAAATTTTCTTTCCATCAACCACAATTCTATTTCCTGTTTCCCGGCTACATGTGAATTTGTAATCTCCTGCCGAACTTATAGTATAAACTCCGTTCATAACCTTATCGTTATCAGCTAAATCAATTTCTCCAGCTTGTTCATTTTCCGCAGCAGCCATTGCCTCATCGGGGGCATCATTAAATTCAGGAACCTCTTCTGAACTGAATACAGACAGTTCCTCATCTGTCTCTCCTACAGCTTCCTGCTCTTCATTGGTAAAAATCTCCGGAGTTTCTTCCTCAGACACTACATCTGGATTTCCGGAAGTAAATTCCTCCGCAAATATGGTCTGAAGGGGCATATTTGTAGAACACAGTGCAAGTGCCAGCATCCCGGCTAATAATTTTTTCCTCATACTTTTCACCTTTTCCTTTCTTTATACATGATTTTCTGCATCCTGACTCTTTTGTCCTTTTTTTCTGAATTTGATACATAATGCGGTAATCACGACTGCCACCGTAAAGGAAATGACAGCCACCAACACATAACCGCCTGCGTCCTCATGAAGCAGGATTGTGCCGTACATTCCCGTAACGTTTATTGGCTTGTTTTGCATTATCCCCATTGCTCCCACAAGAGACAGGAATAACAGGGTACACAGAACAGACAGCCGACAGACTGTGCGCCGCTCCTGGCGGCGGTGGTATTCATGCATTCGCTTTTTTACCAATTCGATACGCTTTTCTGTATCGTACATGCCTTCCAACCTCCTTCCACAAAAACAGTCTTAAAAGTCCTTTCACTTATATAGGTACCAAAAAAAGCGAAAAACTCTCACCTGAAAATCAAATTTTTTCAAAAAAATTTGAGAGCTGCCGAAACAGCTCCCAAAAGCGAAAAATCAGGTTATATTATTGTATCGAACTGCGGAAGATCAGTTTTCCCGCTGCCAGATCAGTACAGGCAGCAGATAAGCAATATACTGTGCTGCACCGCCATAGGCGATCAGAAGATTATAAATTGCGTGAAAGGTGATTGCTGCTCCCAGCAGACCACAGGTTCCGGCAATCTCCAGCCATGTTCTCTGCCACACATATGCAAGGCCACCGCCGACAATGGCTCCACAGATCACATGCATGGCTCCAGTCCCAATACCCCGGAAGAAAATAAAAGAAAAATGACCGGCTCCGTTTTGGATCAGATAGCAGACGTTCTCAAATGTGGCAAAGGAAAGGGCTGTGATCACGGCAGCATTTTTGATCTGCTCCGCTTTCGGCTCAAATATCAGCAGATAAAAGAGCAATGGCAGAAGTTTCATCACTTCCTCCACCACCGGGGCGATCTCTGTGGTAGCTGCAAAGGTGTCCGCTTTATAAAGTGCAGCGAAAAAGGTGTTGATGTATGCGGAAAGTCAGACAGACACCCATCCCGGCAAAGCAGAACAGAAAGAATTTTCTCTGCCGCTTTCCCATACACAGAGCGGCGATCAGCAGAGGCGAGGCCATGCAAAGAAATACGTTTTCAATATATGTCATACCTGCACCGCCTTTCCTGTGGCTGGCAGCAATGCAAACAGGCAGCCTGTAAGCAGAAGATCAAGCCAGCAATAGGGAGCGGAAATGGAATAGCCCGGCCACAGGCAGCCGGAGATCCAAAGGACATACTCCACCGCCACATAGCACAGTACCCCAATGTGGAAATACCGCATCTTACACGCTGTTCCCGTCTGTATCTGCGCATAAGCAAGACCCCGGATAGAATGATAAGAAACAACGATCATCATGCCACACCAGAGCAGATTGGAGAGAACATGCCCAAAAGTACAGTAAAATACACAAAGCGGAACGCCGATCAGAGGAGCTATCAGAGATTTCCGTGTCGAAAAGTCTCTTTCCTCTGCAGAGGAAAGGGTGTATTGCAGAAGATAAAGGAAAATCACGCTAGCTATCCAGCCGAACTCTGACACATAAAAGACCTGCGGCGTTTCAGAAAACAAAAGCAGATACAGCGTCCAGTAAAGAGAGCCAAGGGCAAAGCAGCCGTAAAAGCAGGTCAGCAGGAAATATGTCTGTTTTCGACCTTTTAGATACCGAATACCACTCATACAAAAGCCCAACAGGGTAACAGCGAATTGAAAAAGGTTACTGATCAGCTCCATCCCCATTGTCCTCCTTTTGTTTCTCCGTCTGCTCCTCTTTGTTCAGCTGATGGATGCGAAAACACAGAATAGTCACGCACGCGCCGAGAACAAAAGCCAACAGTCCGATCACTATATATCCCAATGCGGTGCTGCCGCCCAAAATTGTTGCCGCAGTTTCAAAGCCTGAAGAAGTACCGGGTTCGATCTGTCCCAACAA